>JANJWY010000195.1 GCA_024709285.1 Erysipelotrichaceae bacterium | reverse complement strand
ACAATTGCAAAGAGTTGAATTTATCAGAAGATTACATCCTTTTTGGACGTTCTGCGGGAGGATTTCTGGTACTTCATCTTACCAAACAAATGGCAATGATGAAACAAAAAATGCCGGATAAGTTGGTCGTATTCTACGGTTATGAATCTCTGAATCAATCGGAATTCATTCTGCCTAGTAATCATTATTTGAACTATCCTCATTTGAGGTGGGATGATGTAATGTCCGTTATCGAAAAGAAGCCGGTATTAACAACGAATCTTCTGAAACGCTATCCCCTGTACATCTATGCTCGTCAGTCTGGACGTTGGTTGAAACTGTTGGGTATAGATGAAACAAACCAAGCAGATTATCTGCTAAAGAAGGAAATCATCAGTTTTCCTGGTATTTTCTTAGCTGCGAGTCATTACGATAAAGATGTGAGTTATCAGAATTCACTGTCGATGAGTCAGAAATATACCAACTCCGTTCTATTTACCTCTTGGCAAAATAGACACGAGTTTGATCAGAGTGAGAGTGATGAATCATCGCAACTCTATGAAAGTCTATTGTTATGGCTCAATAATTGATATTTGCTGTGATTATGCAAATTGCACAATAAATAATTCAGAAATTTATGCATTTTGGTCAATGTATCTAAAAATTCTCAATGTTATAATGCAATTGCATTTAAAAGTGTAAGCGCTTGCTTGTTTATGACGAAAGTCGCTCATGATTTTATCAGAAGAAATGAAAGGAGGTGAACTATGTATAATATCACCACAAAGAATATAATTCATGTTATGTCTAAAGATAATCAGCCAGCAGTAATGGTCAAAAGTGGAGATCGGCTCAGTGTTGAGACGGCTAAACCTGGAATTCCCGATGAGGTTTTCACAAAAGATTACAATGTTGATCCGTTTCCGAAAAGAATACTCTCCATTACTGGCCCCATATTTGTTGAAGACTGTGCTCCGGGAGATGTTTTAAGAATCGATATTCACAAAATTGATCTCGATTCTAATGGCAAAATGTGGATGGGGCAGTGGATGGGTTTATTAATGGATGAAGTAGATCATTGTTTTTTAAAGAAAGTCACAGTTGAAAACGGTGTTGTGAATTTTAACGAGAAAATCAAGTTTCCTGTTAAGACCATGGTAGGTACTATCGGTGTCGCTCCGGCAAAAGAAGACATTGCCTGTCTGTATCCAGGGATTCACGGTGGAAATATGGATGTTCCGGCAGCTACAGTTGGAAACACTGTCTACTTGCCTGTTCAAGTGGAAGGTGGTTTATTATCCTTGGGCGATGTCCATGCGGCTATGGGTGCAGGAGAAGTTTTAGGTACGGGTATTGAAATCGGCAGTACTGTCGAAATCGTATTGACTGTCGAGAAAAACCGCAAATTGGGTGCACCGTATGTCGAAACACCGGTTAGTTACGAATTTGTGGCATCGGATTCAGATATTTTAACTGCTTGCAAAGAGGCCACAAAAGCTGCAATTGCTTTTATTCAAAATGAAATTGAATGTTCTTTTGATGAAGCTTATGCACTGGTTGGACAAACTGGGAACTTAAAAATCGCACAAGTAGTTAATCCGATTTTTACAGTCACAATGGAAGTATTAAAATCAGTATTAGCATAGAAGTCTAAACTTATACTCTATAGGAGGAGAAAGAAATGGTACCTTTCATTACTGGACCTTGGTCGGGTATTCCTAATTTGTTAATTACATTGGGATACGGCTTGGTTATCATCATCGTCGCTGCTGTTTGGGCTGATCGTTATGGCAAAGGATATGCTCCTGTTGTTTTAGTCGCCCTAATGTCCGGCTTACAAATTATGGTTTCCTTTACATCTGCGAAGTTTGTTGGACTTACTTTTGGCGGTCAGACATTCTTCATCATTGCAGGATCATTAATGTATCCATTATTGGCTTGCGGAGAAGATTATATTAATGAATTTTATGGCAGAAAACTTGCTAAATCGTCAGTATTTGCTCAGATGATTGTTCGTGTATTATCAACACTATTCTTAATTTGGATTATATTCCTACCGGCACCAGCAAATGGACAAGAAAACTTTGATATGTTTGCCAAGCTTATGGGAATTGTACCGCGAGTAGCATTCGCAAGTATTACAGCAACATATATTGGTGGATTACTGAATGTTAATATTTTTGCTAAATTAAAAGCGAGAACCAAAGGAAGTATGTTGTGGTTACGTGTATTCGTTTCAACTACAGTTGGATTGACAGTTAATGCTTTAATCTTTACCTTACTGGCATTTGTTGGTGTAAGACCTTGGGACCAAATTGTACAAATGGTCATCTTATCAGTAAGCGTTCGAACCGTAACCGGTGTAGTTGAATTGGCATTCCTATACTTTATGAAGTTCTTGCAAAAAGCAGGAGTTATTTTGAAAGATGCTCAAGACTTGGTAATTTCACCAACTCCATTAGCATCAGGTGAATAAATAGCAAAAAAAAGTGGATTTTTCAATCATCCACTTTCCAGATATCTAGAATCCTCTTGTCTGCCCCCGAAAGGGGGCAGTTTTATTTTCCAGATACTCATCGATTCCCGGACCTTTAAGATTTCTCAATCGCCAGATGCCATACACGTAACTCACTGTCAATACCACGATGGTTACTGGTAGTCCCATGATCGTATTTGCCCACACCAACGCATCGACATTGTCTGATAAGAACAGCGTAACTTGAATAATCGTTCTGACAAGAAAAAACAGCGACCACATATATGTGACTTCCCGGTATGCGGGTTTGACATCCTTGCGCCAAAACCAATCCAATCTCCAGCCACGCGTCAAATGACTCGCATAAGCGGCCAACGGCTTATCTAAAATCAATGTAATCACGGTAAGTATGAGTATAAAAGTATTGGTAACGATTCCCGGCAGGAAGTAATTGGTTGCATTATCCGCAAGATAGGCAAAAGTACCGGCCAGTAATATTCCCATGGTGCCAAACAGTGTATAAATGCCCGATTGTTTCTGTACAAGACGAAAAATTGCGAAAGTTGAGGATAATATCAATGCGATAATGATCGCAGATGTCAGTCCGAACATCGAATTCACGATGACAAATACAAGCGGAGGAACGATGGCATCCAAAGTTTTCCCGGAAAGTACCGATGTCAGCTCTTCTAGGATTTCTTTTCCTTTATTCATACAAGCTTGCTTTTACGTGCACCTAAGAAAAATGTGAGCCAGTCATTCTTGCTTGTCATTAATGCATACAGCACATATACTGCTCCGGTAAAGAAGCCTAAGACCATCATTGCAATGATCCACAAGATGGCCATTAACAAATTACCTTCTCTAAAGTAAATCCACATAGAAAAGAGGACAAATCCGGTATACAGATCAACCAAAGATACGATACCCCAGGGGTTGGCCAAAATCAATGCTCCATCCGCCCCAAAATCCCCAACAGTGAATCCATAAACCAACGCAGCTGTCATCGCCAATATTCCCAAAAATGCAATTAATTTCCCGATTTTCATAATTTTTCTCCTATTTAATTTTATACAATTTAATATAGTTTTATTGTAAACCTTTCCTTATAAAGTTGCACTCTTTTCGCATCGGCATTTGACAATGAATCATCAAATGTTGATAATGATATCAGCACAAACCAGGGGGACTTATGGAACTGAACCAACTATACGCACAATTCAATGAAGAGTTTCGACTTAGCAAAAGCAGGGCAAGCCGGATCGAATTCTATACAACGTTAAATTTCATTATGAAATATCTTCAACCGGGCGATCGTATCTTGGATATCGGTGCTGGAACCGGCGTCTATTCGAAAGTTCTGGCTGAAATGGGACATAAAGTCACCGCAGTAGAACTGGCAACTCCCAATGTTAACAAAATGCGAGAATCGCTGAAAGAAATGAATATTGATATCTTCGAGGGAAATGCGTTGGATTTGTCAATGTTTGAAGATAATAGTTTTGATTTTGTTCTGTGTTTAGGACCGCTATATCATTTATCCTCTTCAGAAGACAAGATGAAATGTGTTCAAGAGGCAAAAAGAGTTTGTAAGAAAGACGGTATCATTTTCTTTGCCTATATAAGTAACGATATGGTCTTTGTGACAGAGACGATGCTCTACAATCCAAACTTTCTCAACAGTAATCACTACACCTCCGCTTTCAAAATCAATGACGGTCCGTTTTGTTTTATGACCGTCAGGAAAATGCGTCAGCTGATGAAGAATAACAGACTTCACAAGTTAGCTAATTTTGCGGCTGACGGGCTTTCGGAACTAATGGAAGACAGAATAAATTCAATGTCTGATGAACAGTTTCAAGAATGGCTGAATTTCCATTTTTACACATGCGAAAAGCCGGAGTGTCTGGGTTTTAGCAATCATATCGTCTATGTTGCGAGAAATAAAAAGGGTTGATGATCAACCCTTGATTTTATAGTGCCTGTAACAGGATATCCTTTAACTCATCAAATGTGAGATCGATCGGATTTCCTTTCATACTGCTGGCATTCATTGATTTATTGATAATTTCCTCAAAGAATTCTTCTTTGACACCAAAGTGACTAAGCGGTGCAACATCGAGGTGTTTGCACAACGCTTCCAACCAGGCAACGCCATCCATCGC
>JANJWY010000190.1 GCA_024709285.1 Erysipelotrichaceae bacterium | reverse complement strand
ATCAGAACCTTATGAAATCGAGTCATGGACAAAGTTTACCTTTGAGGGAAGAGGCGATCGATATTCATCTTTCAAATGGAACTGGACTCATTTTTCTGGAGTAGACTTCAATGAAAGAGATCACAAACGTGCGATTTACAGAATTGAGGGTATAAATAAGGGGTGGTCCAAAGGGGTCAACTTTGAGAATGGTAATTTTGATTATCTGATGTTCAATAATGTTGATTATAAACATCCCGATGTGGTTAAGGAAATTCGTGATTGGGCAATTTGGTTTGTCAACTTTACCGGCGTTGATGGTTTTCGCTTTGATGCGGTAAAACACATCAATGATTATTTTATGCGTGATCTGATTCGGAAAGTCCGAGGAGAATATCGTACGGATTTCTATTTTGTGGGCGAATACTGGTCACAAAACCATGATGAGATGAGTGATTATTTATACAATGTCGGATATGAAATGGATTTGTTTGATGTCAAACTGCATTTCAATATGCATAGTGCCAGCAGTTCACTGGGACATTTTGATATGAGTAAGATATTTGATGATACTTTGGTCAAAGAGCACCCGGATTATGCGGTGACATTTGTGGATAATCATGACTCACAACCGACGCAAGGGTTGCAGTCGTGGGTTGAATCATGGTTTAAACCTTTAGCTTATGCGTTGATTCTGCTTCGAAAGGGTGGCTATCCAACGATTTTTTATGGAGATTACTATGGTATCAGAGGTCCTGAACATATTGATGGATATCAGGCGATGATCGATACTTTACTGTATATCCGCACGTATCACGCTTATGGCGAAGAGGTGGATTATCTTGATGATCCCAATGTCATTGGTTGGGTTCGGATGGGTGATGAAATTCATCCCTATGGGTGTGCTGTGGTTATGAGTAATGGTGAAGGCGGAGTGAAGAAAGTGAATGTTGGATCGATCAACCAAGGAGCAATTTATGCGGATTACACAGGTAACCGATTGGAAAAAATAACTATAAGTGAGGACGGCAGTGGCGAATTTCCATGCAATGGCGGTCAGGTTTCCGTTTGGATCAGAGATCATGTATTGAAGGAAGATGCGTTTAGGCAAGATAAAGAGTAAGAATATTGTTAATTGAGAGTACTAATAGTTTATATTAGTAAAAAAATACATACTAAATGTAATATATATTTGACATTATGTACGTGATGTATTACAATATGACTATAAAAGACAAAGGGAGATTGTAAATATGTCATATCAAGAGAAGAAGTCGATCATTTCCATCGTTACAGGTTTACTTATATTAGCAGCTTACTTCACGTATACCTATACGAAATATCAGTCCGGTGTCGTTATTGAGGGTGACTTGAAATTTTGGGCAACCTCAATTCTCGTGTTTATTGGAATCGGCATTGTTGCTACGATCATTATCCAGATCATTTTTCATATTTTGCTTTCCGTGGCTATTGCGGTACAGGCAAAGGTAAAAGATGAGAGTTGTGATGATAAGGAAATCGAAAAAACCATTGAATTGGAGATGGTGAGTGATGAGATGGATAAGCTAATAGAGCTAAAGTCCAGTATGGTAGGATTTGGGGTTGCCGGAGCAGGATTCATGCTGTCATTAGTCGCAATTGTCTTCAATTACTCCCCTGTGGTCATGCTGAATATTATGTTTGCCTCATTCAGTATCGGATCGATACTCGAAGGATTCACACAGCTGTACTTCTATCGCAAGGGGATCAATCATGGCTAAAAAAATCGTTATTACCAACGAAATCAGAAAATTACGTTTCTTTGCAAATGAGATGACACAACAGCAACTTGCCGAAAAGGTAGGAGCTTCCAGGCAAACCATCATATCCATTGAAGCAGGAAAATATTCACCTTCTTTGGAAATGGCCTTCCGGATTGCTGAGGCTTTCAATGTCAAGATAAGTGAAGTATTTGACTATGAAGTGAAGGGAAGTTAACTATGAAAGCTATCATTTATGATAAAAAATCTGCGGGTGAGCAGTTGACATTGCAAGATGCAGATAAACCGATGCCAAGTGAAAATCAAGTGCTTGTTAAAGTGCATGCCACTTCGGTTAATGCTGCAGATTATCGATCAATGAAAATGGGATTGATTCCTAAAAGTAAGATCTTTGGCGCAGATGTTGCCGGAACGATTGAGGCAGTAGGTAAGAATGTTAAGAATTACTTTGTTGGTGATAAAGTTGTAGGTGATTTGTCTGCGGTTGGTTTCGGTGGTTTTGCACAGTATGTTGCAGCTGATGAACGTGCATTTGTTTTAAAACCACAGTCCGTATCGTTTGAAATGGCAGCATCAGTGCCGATGGCTGGCGTCACAGCTTACCAAGCCTTGATCAAAGGAAACATTCAACCCGGCCAGAAAGTTCTGATTTGCGGTGCCGGAGGTGGTGTCGGTACTTTTGCCGTTCAGCTGGCCAAGCACTTTCAAACCGAAGTCACAGCTGTCTGCTCCACAAACAATGTCAGTATTATGAAACAACTCAAAGCGGATCATGTCATCAACTATCATACAGAAAGCTTCACAGAAAAGGGCGAACAGTATGATCTTATACTTGCTATCAACGGAAACTATTTGCTGTCAGACTATAAAAAAGCACTTTCCCCGCAAGGTACCGTTGTTATTGTAGGCGGGTCGCTTTCGCAACTGCTCAAGTCCATGCTTTTAGGTAAACTACTGTTTCTTGGTTCTGAGAAGTTAATGAATCTGTCGGCGAAAACAAGTACGTCTGATCTGCACAAGATCTTGAAACTGATTGAATCAGGTGTTGTTATTCCCATTATCGACAGACGCTATCCACTCGATCAGACTGCCGAGGCAGTAAAATACATTCAAAAAGGTCATGCTCACGGCAAGGTCATTATTAACATCGAATAACTGAGAATAAGCAAAAATCCCTGAGTAAGGGATTTTTGTTTGTCTTCGTTGGGTGTATAATCGGACTAGAGATATAAATGAGAGGGAACATTATGAAACCTGGAAGAATCATTGGATTTATACTAGGATCGGCATTGATCTATTTCTCTGTAGGCGCATATTTTTCTAATGAAGCAGCCGCTCAAACAGATACTGGCAGAATCATGATATATGTGGCAGGTGCCTTTGGGATCCTGATGGTCATCAGTAATTTGTTTCCTGCCAAAACTCCTCAAACGATGCAAACTGTTATCCCGCAGACACCTCCTCAACCAAGCTTATCTTGTCCGACTTGTCAGAAACCAGTAGAAGTATCATTTCAACATTGTCCGCACTGTGGAGTGAATCTGCATCCGATATGTCCGAATTGTAAAAAGGAAGTGTCTGTTGAGTTCAAGGTTTGTCCTTATTGTGCAACAAGTTTGAAAGAGGAATGATGAAAAATATAGTCATAACCGGTAGTACCCGGGGAATCGGTCTTGCTATGGCGAAAGAGTTTTTGATTAGAGGGCATCGGGTTACTATTAGCGGCAGACATTCAGTCTTGCCTGAATGGCCTGAAAAACAGCTGTCTGAGTATCAAGGTTCTTATGCCTACTTCCCATGCAATGTTAAAAATAAAGAGGCCATTCAAGCATTATGGGATTTCTCTTTTAGACAATGGGGTCTGGTTGATATATGGATCAATAATGCCGGTGTCAACTCGCCTCATGAAGCAGCCTATAATATTGATAAAAACTACACGGATGATGTTGTTAATACCAATATCCTTGGTATGATATACGGATCTCAAGTAGCCGCAAAAGAGATGTTGAATCAAAAATCAGGTGCTGTTTATAATATGGAGGGGTTAGGGTCTAATAACATGATCCAACGCAATACCGTGCTCTATGGTACCAGTAAGCACGCATTGACCTATTTTACCCGAGGATTGGCTAAGGAGTTGAAGGGAACATTGGTCATCGCCGGGCGTCTGTCACCCGGAATGATGTTGACCGATTTTATAACAAAGACTCCGGATGGACGAAAAGCGGCTATCGAAGATGACACTGCATTTCAAAAGATTTTTAATGTGCTGGCAGACAGACCGGAAACCGTTGCTCCTTTTTTAGTTGAAAAGATGTTAAATAATACTAAGAATGATGCACATTTTGTTTGGTTGACCTATGGTAAGGTGTTGATAAGATTTGGTTCTTCGTTGTTTAGATCCAGAAAGATCATCTAGAAAGAGGTGTTTATGGAAGTTGTTTACTACTTTTCGAGAAGCGGTCGCAGTGAGTTTGTGGCAAATGAATTATCAAAACGCAGAAATGCACAAGTATTTAAGATCGATGATCACCGTGATTGGTCAGGCTTTAAGGGAATGTTCTGGGGCGGATATCATGCGACCTTTAGAATCGGTATCCCAATTGACTATCGGAAACCTCATGATGATGAAGAAATCATCTTGGTTTTTCCTGTTTGGGCAAGTGCGCTTCCTCCGGCTGTCCGGACGTTTTGTAAGGAAGTATCAAAAGCCAGAATCACGGCTGTAGTCACCTCCAGCGGAAGTTTATTGAAGGAGCGTAAGGGATTTAAAAAAGTTGTTGATCTGGTCAAAGTAGATGCGGAAATCGTAGATTTTTAGAAAAATTTTTTATTTTACTATTTTCTTTCACACAGAATTCACAATATTTTTGTATCATATATCCATACAAGGAAAATAAAGTAATTTTTTCATTTTTCCCCCTCTGATATAAATCCCGTGCCCTTGTATTTATTGAAAACCGTGTGGTAAAACCGCACGGT
>JANJWY010000032.1 GCA_024709285.1 Erysipelotrichaceae bacterium | reverse complement strand
TGGTAACGTTTCTTCAACGATTCCATCGATCTCAATGACATCTTGTTTTCCCATATAGGCAAATTCCTCCTTTGATCACAGGGTTGTAAGTATTTCGTACCCTTGCGCAGTAATCACAATGGTATGCTCATAATGCGCCGCTAATGAACCATCTTTGGTCTTGACCGTCCAGTCATCAGCAAGCACTTTTGTAAATGGCTTCCCCCGATGAACCATCGGTTCAATTGCCAGGGTCATGCCTTCCTTTAATACAACGCCTCGTCCCGCCTGACCGAAATTAGGAATGGAGGGCTCTTCATGAAGAGCACTTCCAATGCCATGTCCGGCATATTCAAGTGGAACACTGTATCCAAACGAGAAGACATATTCGCCTATCGCATTGGATATATCGCCGAGGCGATTTCCGGGCTTGACTTTAGCCAATCCGACGAACAGTGACTCTTTTGTCACCTCCATCAGATGTGCAGCTTCCCTAGAAATCTCGCCGACCGCATAGGTCCAAGCGCTATCTCCGTGGTAGCCTTTGTAGCAAGCACCGATATCGATTGAGATGATATCTCCGCTTTTCAGCACTGTGTTATCGGGAATCCCGTGAACCAGCGTATCGTTGATTGAAGCACAGATCGAAGCCGGAAAACCGCCATACCCCTTAAACGAAGGGGTTGCATCATGGTCGCGGATGATCTTTTCTACGATTTCATCAAGTTTCTTCGTAGATACACCAGCAACGATATGCTTAGCAACTTCCTGATGAGCCAAGGCAACAATTCTGCCAGCCTGACGCATCAACTCGATTTCTCTGATTGATTTGCTTGAAATCATCGCACGTTCTCCAGTGCTTTCTTAATGTCCTGCCACACCTCATCAATTTCCTGGGTGGCATCGATGTATTGGACCAAACCTTCGGCCGCATAGTGGTCGAGTACCGGCTTGGTCAGTAAGACATGCTCTCTCAACCGAACTGTCAGTTGTTCAAGCGTGTCATCACTGCGATGCTGTAAGCGACCGCCACACAAATCACAAACTCCTTCCACTTTTGGTGGTTGAAACTTGATATGATAGATGGTCTTGCAGCTTTCGCAAACGCGCCGCCCGGTCACCCGAGCTGAAAGCACGTCAATTTCGACAGACAGGTTCAAAACGATTTGAATCGGCTTGTCAATATTAATAACAATCTCTTCTAAAGCCAAAGCTTGCGCCAAGGTGCGAGGAAACCCGTCAAGCAGATACCCCTTTTTACAATCGTCTCGCAGCAGCCGTTCGCGAATCATGTCAATAGTGACCTGATCGGGAACGAGCATGCCGTGATTGATGTAATGTTGTGCCAGTCTTCCTAATTCCGTACCCGCTTGCATCGCTTCGCGAAACATATTGCCCGTAGAAATATGTGGAACATTGAATGATTCCACGATTTTCTGCGCCATCGTTCCCTTACCGCTGCCGGCAGCACCCATAATCAGTATATTCATGGCCGCTCCTTTCTACCGTGAATTGAATCCACGATAAGATTTTTGCGTCAACTTTCCTTGTAAATCCTTCATGGTTTCCATCGCAACACCCACCACGATGATGATACCGGTACCACCCACCGACACAGACGTCGGAAGATTGGAAATCATCGGCAAGACATAGGGCAGAGCAGCAATAAACGCCAAGAATAACGCGCCTAATACAGTAATACGATTCAACACTTTACCTAAGTATTCTTTTGTTTCCGTACCCGGACGAATTCCCGGAATGTACGTTCCCGACTTATTCAGATTTTCCGAAATCTTTTCCGGATCGACTTGCAAACCGGTATAGAAGAAGGTAAACAGAATGATCAAGACAACGTAAATCGATAATCCCAAGGGTTTTTGGAAATTCAGTATATCAGCAAGAGTTGAATAGAAATCCCCTTGTGGAAAAAAGCTCAACACCGTAACCGGCGCAGTCATGACTGCTGAAGCGAAGATGACCGGAATTACGCTTGCTGAGTTGATTTTCAACGGCAAGTACGTAATGTCATTTTTACCCTGACGCATCGAAGACGATGTGTACTGGATCGGAATCTTACGAACAGCATTTGACATGAAGATGACCAGAATGATGATAGCCAAATACATAGCTACAAATAAAGCAAAGTTCAATACGCCGGCAAACAACGCAGCATTACTGCTGGTATCGACCAACGACTGAAATGCCTGAGAGAATCTAAACGGAATATTGGATACGATGCCGGCGAAGATAATCATCGAAACACCGTTACCAATGCCGAAAGAAGATATTCGATCGGCAAGCCAAAGCAAGAACATGGTTCCGGCTGTGAGAACAACGGATACATAGAAGTATACCGCCAACGAATCATTAATCAAGATACCATAAGAAATATCAAACGCATACGTCATGGTAAAAGATTGAAGGAAAGCCAACACTACGGCTACATAGCGCGTAATCTTGTCCATCTTCATTTTCCCTTGTGCTCCGGACTTGGCCATTTCGGTCAACTGCGGAATAACATCCATGGCTAATAACTGAATGATAATGGATGCCGTAATATACGGACCCACACCCATGGCTAAGACAGAGAATTCTTGGAGTGCCCCACCGCCCAATAGGTTCATCATACCTAAGATGGAATCATCGGAGATTCCAGCTAACAACTTCCCGGTATTGACCATCGGAGCCGGTATACCGGCACCCAAACGGAATACGAACATTATCGCTAATGTAAATAGGATGCGGTTGCGGATGTCTCGGTTTTTAAATAAGTCGATGAACATTTTGATCATGCTTAAATTACCTCAACTTTTCCGCCTGCCTGCTCAATCACTTCCACTGCGCTCTTCGAGAATTTGTTTGCTTGTACGGTAAGTTTTTTCTCTAATGCACCTTTGCCGAGAATCTTGACACCATCGAGTTCTTGACGAACCAAGCCGACAGCTTTCAATAATTCAACGGATACAACGGTATCGTTTTCAAATGCGTTCAATGCATCGACATTAACGATAGCATATTCAACGCGTGTAAAATTGGTGAATCCGCGTTTCGGAATACGACGGAATAACGGTGTTTGACCACCTTCAAAACCTAAGGATACACCACCACCGGAACGGGCATTTTGACCTTTATGGCCTTTGCCAGCTGTTTTGCCTTGACCAGAACCCTGGCCGCGACCTAAACGCTTACGATCCTTGCGTGAACCTTCGGTATATTGTAATTCATGTAATTTCATTTTCGCACCCTCCTGTATTAACCGCGAATTTCTTCGGGTTTTTTGCCACGAAGTTTAGCTACTTTTTCAAGTGTGGTTAATTCGCCCAACGCTGTTACAGTTGCGCGGACCATGTTAATCGGCGTGCGGGAACCGATGCTCTTTGACAAGACATCAGTGATACCAGCCAATTCCAATACGGCACGGACCGAACCACCCGCGATAACTCCGGTACCTTCACTGGCAGGACGAAGGAATACTTCGCCGGCACCATAACGGCCCATGATTGCATGCGGGATCGTGGTTCCATTGACGATCGGAACACGGATCAAATTTTTCTTAGCATCTTCAATAGCCTTCTTGATTGCATCAGGCACTTCATTTGCCTTGCCGGTACCGAAACCGACGCGGCCTTTTTTGTCACCAACAACCACAAGTGCTGCAAAGCGAAAACGGCGTCCGCCCTTAACGACTTTCGTAACACGGTTGATGACGACAACGCGCTCTTCAAATTCTTTTTCGCGCTCTCTGTCTACTCTTCTTGGTTTGCGTTCCATAGTTTAGCCCTCCTAGAAATTCAGTCCGGCTTCTCTGGCTGAATCAGCCAACGCCTTGACACGACCGTGATACAAATAACCGCCTCGATCGAATACAACACTACTAATATTTGCTTTCAATGCGCGAGCCGCAACTTCAGCACCGACAGCTTTCGCTGCTTCGACGTTACCTCCGTTGGCAAGTTTCATTTCGACGCTAGACGCCGACACCAAAGTTACCCCTTTGACATCATCAATGACCTGAACGGCAATATTCGCATTGGAACGGAAGACACACAAACGTGGGCGTTGCGCCGTACCGCTGATTTTAGTACGAACGCGCTTATGACGACGAACTCTCTCTTCGTTTTTAGATACTTTCTTAAGCATTGTTCAATATCTCCTTTCCCACTACTTCTTACCAGCCGTCTTGCCTTCTTTGCGACGGATGATTTCGTTCTTATACTTGATACCTTTACCAAGATACGGTTCAGGTGGGCGTACTGCACGAATGTTCGCAGCCCATTCACCGATACGTTGTTTATCGATACCATCAACCGAAATTTCGGTTGGTTTGCCAATGGTGATGTTTACACCCGGTTCTAAAACAAATTCGACCGGATGAGAATAACCCACGTTTAATACTAACTTCCCTCCGTTTAAGGCAGCGCGATAACCGATACCAACCAATTCAAGTTGGCGCAAGAAACCTTTGGTAACACCTTCGATCATGTTATTGATCAACGCACGGGTTGTACCATGCAATTGCTTCATATGCTTCTGATCATTTGGACGGGCAACCGTAAGAATTCCTTCGTTGATCGCAATAGCTAACTCAGGGTTAAATTGACGGGACAAAGTTCCTTTTGGACCCTTGACCGTCACTTCATTCGCTTCACCGATCGTAATTTCTACGCCGGCAGGAATGGTAATCGCTTTATTACCGATACGTGACATGATTTAGCTCCTCTTTTACCACACGTAAGCGACGACTTCGCCACCGACATGTTTCTTTCTGGCATCCTTGTCTGTCAGTAATCCTGAAGACGTGGAAATAATGGCGATGCCTAAACCATTTAATACACGAGGCAGTTTATCGACTTCGGCATATACACGCAACCCCGGTTTGGAGATACGTTTGATACCGCTGATGACCTTCTCATTGTTCGGACCATATTTCAAAGTGACGGTAAGAGTTTTCTTTTCATCACCACTGACACTGAAATCCGTAATGAAACCTTCTTGTTTCAAAATCTTAGCAACTTCTACTTTTACTCTGCTTGCCGGAATATCAACGACTTCGTGACGTGCTTGCACAGCGTTACGAATTCTAGTCAACATATCAGCAATCGGATCTGTAATATTCATCATGACTGGTTCCTCCTTCCGTCGTTCTACCAGCTCGCCTTTTTCACACCCGGGATTTGACCTTTGTAAGCCAACTCACGGAAGCAAATACGGCACAACTGGAATTTTTGCAATACGGCATGCGGACGACCGCAGCGCTCACAACGGGTATACTCGCGAACTTGGAATTTCTGAGGACGTTGTTGCTTATTAATCATTGATTTTTTTGCCATGTTTTAGTCCTCCTACTTCTTTTCAAACGGCATGCCCATGTACTGCAGCATTGCACGTGCTTCTTCATCTGTGTTAGCGCTGGTAACGATAACGATATCCATACCGCGAACACGATTGACCTTATCATAATTGATTTCCGGGAAAATCAACTGTTCCTTAACTCCCAAAGTATAGTTACCACGGCCATCGAAGGCACTGGCACTGACACCGCGGAAATCACGGACACGCGGCAAACCGATATTAACCAGTTTATCGAAGAATGATAACATTCTGTCGCCACGCAAGGTAACCTTACAGCCAATCGACATTCCTTCACGCAGTTTAAAGTTCGCGACGGATTTCTTAGCTTTTGTGATCACAGGCTTTTGACCGGCAATCTGAGTCAGCTCAGCAACAGCTTCTTCCAATGCTTTTGGATTGGCAATTGCATCACCAACACCCATGTTGATTACAATTTTTAAAATTTTCGGAGCTTGCATAACCGAGGTATAATCGAATTTCTTCATTAATGCCGGTACAACCTCCGTCTTATATTTTTCACTCAGACGGTTCATCGTTTGCTTCCTCCTTTACTTCACTGCGACACCGGTCTTTTTATAGACACGGGTCTTTTTGCCTTTAACTTCTTTAAATCCGATGCGGCTGACTTTTTTGCTCTTGGCATCATACAACATGACGTTGGACACATGGATCGGAGCTTCTTTTTCAACAATACCGCCATCCGGATTTGCTTGAGTCGGCTTTAAATGCTTTTTCATTAAGTTAACACCCTCAACAACGACTTTCTCGTCCTTGGGGATTACGGCTGTGACTTCGCCGATAACACCTTTGCTTGAACCGGTAATTACTTTTACCTTATCGCCTTTTTTGATTTTCATTGATGTCACCTCCTATAACACTTCCGGAGCCAAAGATACGATTTTCATGAAATCTTTGTCACGGAGTTCTCTTGCCACAGGTCCGAAGATACGGGTTCCTTTTGGCGTATTGTCTTCTTTGATGATGACAACCGCATTGTCATCGAATTTGATGTAAGAACCGTTTTCGCGACGGACACCATATTTGGTACGCACGACAACAGCCTTAACGACATCGCCTTTTTTCACAGTTCCACCGGAAGTAGCTTCTTTAACGGTACATACAACGATGTCTCCGATATTAGAAGTACGACGACGGCTACCGCCCAAGCAGCGAATGACTAACACTTCTTTGGCACCGGTATTGTCGGCTACCCGGCATCTGGTTTCGTTTTGAATCATAACTAGCCCTCCACCTAAAGAATGACGGCTTTTTCGACGATTTTAACAATGCGGAAACGCTTGGTTGCGGACAACGGACGTGTTTCCATAATTTCAACGATATCGTTGACTTTAGCTTCGTTTAACTCATCGTGAGCCTTGAACTTCTTTGAATATTTTACACGCTTACCATACAACGGATGTCTTTTGGATGTAGTGACTTCGACGACAACCGTCTTATCCATCACATCAGAGACAACTTTACCGCGGTAAACTTTGCGATTCGATCTTTCTTCCATTTTAGTGACCTCCTATTGTTGACCACTAAGCGAACGCTCAGTGATTACCGTCTTAATACGCGCAATGGTTTTGCGTACTGTCTTAATACGGGCGGAGTTGGACAGTTGGCCGGTTGCTTGTTGAAAGCGCAGGTTAAACAATTCTTCTTTTAAAGAATCAATTTCCTGAAGCAATTCGACATTGCTCTTTTCACGTATTTCTTTTACCAACATGCTTATTCCTCCTCGCCTTTACGGACAAACTTTGTTTTAACAGGCAGTTTATGAGATGCCAAGCGGAAAGCTTCTTTCGCTACAGCTTCTTCAACGCCACCGATTTCAAACAATACGCGTCCGGGGGAAACAACGGCGACCCAACCTTCAGGTGCACCCTTACCAGAACCCATCCGCACTTCTAGCGGTTTTCTTGTTATAGCCATATGCGGGAAAATCTTGATCCACACCTGACCGCCACGCTTCATATAACGAGTCATTGCGATACGCGCAGACTCGATTTGACGGTTGCTTACATAAGCACCCGACTCAGCAACTAATCCATATTCACCGAAGACTACTTCACGACCGGCCTTTGAACGCCCTTCATGACTCACGCGGTGAGGTCTTCTGTATTTCGTTCGATTCGGCATTAACATGATTAATTACCTCCTTCAACGTTCTTTTCTGCTGATGCACCGGCACCGGCTTCTTTGGTATTCGGGCGCGGACGGCGATCCGGACGTCCTTTGTCCGGACGACGTTTTTGACGGTCATTCGGATTGAACTTCGGAGCTTCCGGCTCAGTAACCATTTGGCCAGGCAATACTTCACCACGGCAAATCCAGACTTTTACGCCCAGACGGCCATAGGTTGTGTGTGCTTCACAGACTGCGAAATCGATATCTGAACGCAATGTGTGCAAAGGAACGATTCCTTCCGCATATCCTTCACTGCGCGCAATATCATTACCGCCCAAACGACCGGAAACCATGGTCTTAATACCTTTGGCTCCTGCACGCATCGTTTTTTGGATAGCTTTCTTCTGCGCAGTTCTGAATGATGCACGTTGTTCAAGCTGCTCGGCAACTGCACGGGCAACCAAGTGTGCATCTAAATCCGGATTGGCAATTTCAACCACGCGAAGGTGGACAGATTTGCCAGCGGTCATTTTTTCGATTTGTTTCTTCAGGTTTTCAGCATTTTCGCCATTGTTACCGATGACCATCCCCGGACGAGCTGTACGAATGATCAGTTCAACACGGTTTTTGGAACGTTCGATTTCAACGCGGGAAACAGCTGCACCCTTCAGTGTTTCCAATATAAACTTACGGACTTTGATATCCTCAATTAACAGGTTACCGAACTCCTTTTCGGCAAACCATCTTGCTTCCCAATCACGGATAACGCCGATACGCAATCCGACAGGACTTACTTTTTGACCCATAGTACTTCCTCCTATTCGCGTTCAGCCACGATAACAGTAATGTGGCTGGTGCGTTTGAATATTGATGCGGCAGAACCCTTAGCTCTTGGCATAAAGCGTTTTAATACAACGCCTTCATCCGCATAGCATGCCTTGACGAACAACTTATCTTCACTTAACTGATGATTGTTGACCGCATTGGCTACGGCAGATTTTAAGACGCGATCAGTTGCCTTCGCCGAAGAGTTCGGAGTGAACTTCAAGATGGCAGTTGCTTCTTTAATATCTTTTCCTCTAATCAAATCTAATGCCAGACGCGCTTTACGAGGAGTAACACGAATGGTCTTTGCTGTTGCTTTAACGTCCATGGTATCCTCCTTATTTCGCTTTCTTGTCATCGCCGTGACCGCCATACTTGCGGGTCGGGACGAATTCGCCTAACTTATGACCAACCATATCCTCGGTTACAAATACCGGAACATGTTCTTTACCGTTATAAACCGCAAAGGTATGTTCAACGAACTGAGGGAAAATGGTCGAACGGCGGGACCAGGTTTTAATAACTTCTCTTTTACCTTTCGCATTCAGTGCGTCTACTTTTTTAAGCAAGTAATCATCACAGAACGGACCTTTTTTCAAACTACGACTCATGTCTTTTTCCTTCCTTTCGTCTACTTAGCCTTACGTCCGCGAACGATTAGTTTCGATGACGCTGCTTTTTTCTTACGAGTTTTAACACCCAAGGCTTTCTTGCCCCACGGTGTCATAGGAGCCTTACGACCGATACCGGTACGGCCTTCACCACCACCATGAGGATGATCGACCGGGTTCATAGCCGAACCACGTACTGTCGGGCGTTCGCCCATCCAGCGTGTACGGCCGGCTTTACCAATATTAACCAAACTGTGATCTTCATTACCGACAGCACCGATCGTAGCGCGGCATACGGACAAGATCTTGCGAACTTCCCCAGAACCTAAACGCACGATGACGTAGCGGCCTTCAGAACCCAGGATTTGGGCAGATACACCGGCAGAACGAGCCAACTGGCCGCCCTTACCCGGTTTTAATTCGATGTTGTGAATGACGGTACCTTCAGGCATCTGACCCATTTCCAGGGCATTGCCTACCTTGATGTCAGCATCAGGACCGCTGTATACGGTCGTACCGACAGTCAAACCTTTCGGCGCTAAGATATAGCGCTTTTCACCATCCGCATAGTTTAACAATGCGATATTGGCAGAACGGTTCGGATCGTACTCGATCGTTGCTACTTTTGCAGGTACATTATCCTTGTCTCTTTTGAAGTCAATGATACGGTACATACGTTTATGGCCGCCGCCTTGATGACGGGTAGTTATACGACCTAAATTATTGCGACCGCCATTGCTTTTCAGCGGTGCTAACAGGGAACGCTCAGGCTCATTACGTTGAGTCAACTCAGTATTCGCCAGAGTAGTCATTCCGCGACGACCGTTACCGGTCGGTTTATAAGCTTTTATCGCCATGGGAAATTTTCCTCCTTACGCATTTTTTCCGGAAATAGCGTTTTCTTCCGATATGTGACCAACAACTAGAATAAGTTGATGGTTTGTCCTTCTGCCAATTTTACGATGGCTTTGCGGACTGCGTTGGTCTTACCAACGTATTTGCCCATTCTCTTGTCCTTAGGACGTACATTGAGAATGTTTACTTTTTCAACTTTGACGTTGAAGATGGCTTCGATCGCTTGGCGAACTTGAGTTTTGTTTGTTCCCTTGGCAACTTCGAAGGTGAATTTGTTATCTGTTTCTGTCAGTTTCATCGACTTTTCAGTGATGATCGGACGAATGATAATATCTCTTGGGTTACTCATTAAACAAGTACCTCCCCTGCATATTTGGCTGCGGCTTCCGTGAATACCAATACATCCGCATTGCTGATATCGTATACGTTCAATCCGTCAACCGAAAGCAACATGACATTCGGAAGATTGCGTAACGACAGGAATGCGTTGTCGAATTCTTCATCAGCCGAAACAACGAACATCGTTTTGTTTTCTAATTTCAAGGCATCCATCACTTTGATGAAATCCTTTGTTTTCGGAGCAGCGAACTCAAGGGTATTGACGACCATCAGTGCGCTATCCAAAACTTTCTGAGACAACACGGATTTTAATGCCAGGCGGCGAACTTTACGGTTAAGCTTGTAAGCATAACTGCGCGGTGTCGGACCGAAGACAATACCGCCCCCTCTCCATTGCGGAGAGCGGATTGAACCTTGACGCGCACGTCCGGTTCCTTTTTGACGCCACGGCTTGCGACCGCCGCCTCTGACTTCACGACGGTTTTTGACATCGTGAGTACCTTGACGAAGCGAAGCACGTTGCATGATGACAGCATCGAAAATTGCTTGTTTGTTGACTTCGATACCGAAGACTTCTGCAGCAAGTTCGATTTCACCTACCGGCTTACCTTCAAGGTTAAGTACATTTAACTTCAACATTGATTACTCCTCCTTAGCTGCAGTAAGATCCACTAATTTCTTGGCAGTTGTCGGTGTAATCTTCTTAGTAGCAGATTTGATGACAACAAGACCTTTTCTTGGACCCGGGACATTGCCCTTGATTAATACATAGTTATTTTCAATATCGACTTTGACGACTTCCAGATTCTTATTGGTTGTCGTGTATCCGCCTTCTTGACCAGCCATAATGCGCCCTTTGTTGATGATACCGTTGTTACGGCCGATCGTAGCCAAAGAACCAATACCTCTGTGATGACCCGAACCGTGAGATTCCGGACCCATTTTTTGGTTGTTACGAACGATTGCGCCCATAAAACCTCTGCCCTTGGAAGTTCCGG
>JANJWY010000181.1 GCA_024709285.1 Erysipelotrichaceae bacterium | reverse complement strand
CAAGAACATCTGCAGAAACATAGTTTTCAGAAGCGATCAACTCGATGTTGTGACGTTGCCGACCCAATTCATGGGCAATGGCCTGTTGTATTACAAGATCTTTCATTTGTCCTCCGCTTTTTCGATTTCTGCGATTTTACTTATGCGGCGTTGATGCCGCGCATCTTCACTAAAAGGCGTACTTAACCAGACACTGGCAATTTTTAGCATTGTATCTTCACTGATGACTCGGCCACCCATCGCCAATACATTGCTGTCATTATGCAACCGGGTAACTTCAGCTACAGTAACATCATTCACTAACGCACATCGGATTCCGTTTACTTTGTTAGCCGTAATCGATGCACCGATACCGGTACCGCAGAAGATGATTCCCTTATCCGCACGTCCTTCACTGACAGCTTTGGCTGCCGGATAAACATAATCGGAGTAATCCACGCTCTGTTCGCCTTGCGTACCAAAATCTTCAACTTCATATCCCCACTCAATCAGTTTTTGTTTGAGCAGTTCTTTATGTACATACCCTCCATGATCTGCTGCCAATGCAATTTTCATTTTGCCTCCCTCAGAAACAGATGTTTCGACTTCCTTCAACCCGATCGGACCTTCCCTGACCAAGACAAGCTTACCACCGGTCGCATCGATGATTGTCGACTTGGTTTCACCGCAAACACCATCCACGACCGCGTCAATATTACCGTCAAACATATGAAGAACTTCATCGGTGGTTAATGCCACTTTTTCACCACTTAAATTTGCTCCTGGAACATACAAAGGTCCGGTTTTTCGAATAATATTAATTAACCATGGATCATCCGGCATACGAATAGCGACGGTAGGATTACCATCGCCGTTGATTGCGTTTTTCTTATTAAAAATAAAAGTCATCGCACCCGGCATCCAGCGTTTGATCAGTTTCTGATCTCGGCGTTTCAGACTTGCATACTCACTGATCTGATTCTTCGCACTAACCATAAGGATAAACGGTTTGCTTTCCGGACGGTTTTTTACCTTTGCCAGTTTCCCTATGGCCTCCAGGTGACCGGCCTTCATTGCCAGTCCATAGACAGTGTCCGTAGGAAGAGCAACGATTCCTCCTTGATTAAGGATGGAGATAATTTCTGTAACATCTTCTTTTTTCAATACCAATGTTTTCATATGGCTCACCATTTTCATCACTTTATTTTAACATATATTTCGACTTTATTTTCAAAAAAAAGAGCATCTCACACGGATGCTTATTGGTTTTACTTATGGATGCTCAAAGGTTGACTGTGGTTTATTGCGAAAACAATGATTGCCATATTCTCCAAAGAACACAAAATTCGATAATCACCAAAAGAATATCGCCACTGATCTTGCCTTTTCCCTTTCAAAGGAACACCGAATCTACGAGGATCTTTCTGATTCTCAAGATTCATCTTCAAATAGCCCACAATAAGCGAAGCTATCGTACGATCCATCGCAAGTAACTGATCTTTTGCGCTCTGTGAAAACTTAATCACCCACATACGAATCCTTCAAATCGCGTTCGATCTCTTTCAACGAGTAGGTTTTGCGATGCGGCTGATAAACCTGATCAAAAAGCTGGATATCCACTTCATCTTCAATTTTGGCAATAACGACACTGCGAATGAACTCGGATACCGTCAGGTGTTGGATTTTTGCATAGTCTTGTATGATCTTTTTATCCCGCGAAGAAAGGCGTAACGATATGGTTTCCATAGAATCACCTCTGTAATACATTGTATTACAGAGTCACAATAAGGTCAATAAATCAAAATTTTCCTGTTTAACAGTTAAAGTAAACAAAGCACATCCGGTCTTTTCCATTGATATCTTTTTTAAACTCGATGCGCGCCGATGGGAATCGGATGACGATTTCATGATAAAGTGAACTTTTCTGATCAAATCCCATCTCAAAAGCCATCATTGAACGCTCTTTCATCAGCATTGGAGCCTGATCCAACAGTTTTCGATACAAATCCAACCCGTCTGCCCCACCAAACAGTGCGACATGAGGCTCAAAATCCACAACCGATCGCTCCACGGTTTCTGTTTTTTTAATATACGGCGGATTGCTTATGCAGAGGTCGAGTTTTACATTATTCTCGATCAGCGGCTGAGCCATATCCCCCAAAACAAAGGTAACCTCCACACTCAAATCTTTCGCGTTCTTACTTGCGATTTCAAGCGCTTCTTCACTGATATCACTCGCCCAAACACGGCAACGCGGTTCTTCAGCTTTCAACGTGATTGCCAATGCACCGCTTCCCGTACCGATATCCGCACAGATGAGTTCGCCCTGTTCGAAGAGTTCATCAATATCTGTCAGAATATGTCCGATCAGCTCTTCTGTCTCATCCCTGGGAACCAAAACATCTTTGCTCACAGTAAACTTTCGGCCAAAAAACCACTCATATCCCAAGATATGGGCCAGGGGTTCATGATCACACAGACGCTTAAGGCCTGCATCAAATTCAGTCAAAATCTTCTCATCGATTTCTTCATCATCGACTAAGTATAAATTTAATTGATGCTGTTCGGTCAGTTCCAACATTAAACGGCGGGCTAACATTTCGTTAACTCCCGCCTGATGACATACAGCTACGGCATTTCTCAACGTCTGACGATACGTCGCCATACTATTCTCCGGCCAGCTTCGAACGTTGTTCCTCAGCGATCAGCGCATCGACGATTTCTTCCATCCGACCTTCAACGATCCAATCCAATTTCTGCAAGGTCAAGCCGATACGATGATCCGTCACCCGGTTTTGCGGGTAGTTGTACGTACGGATTTTCTCGGAGCGATCGCCTTTACCGATTTTAGAACGACGTTCAATACCTTTTTCTTCATCGGCTTTGCGTTGATATTCCTCAAATACGCGGGCATACACCATTTTGAGTGCACGATCACGATTGTCATGTTGCGAACGCCCGTCTTGACAGTTGACAGATATACCGGTCGGAACGTGGGTAATGCGGACAGCTGAGTCTGTTTTATTGATGTGCTGACCACCGGCACCGGATGCCCGATGCGTCTCAAAAATCAAGTCTGCCGGATTGATATCAATATCTTCCACTTCGGTTTCCGGCATGACCAAAACCGTCGCCGTGGATGTATGGATGCGTCCTTGGGTTTCTGTTTTCGGTACACGCTGAACACGGTGTGCACCGGACTCATATTTCATGAAGCGATACACTTCATCCCCTTTAACTATAAAGGAAATCAGTGTATACCCGCCCGCAGTAGCTTCAATAGCTTCGTAAATTTCAACTTTCCAACCGCGGGTTTCCGCATATTTTGAGTACATACGGAACAAATCACCCGCAAATATATTGCCTTCATCGCCTCCCGCTGCCCCACGGATCTCAAAGATCGCATTTTTATCATCATGAGGATCCCTTGGAATCAACATAACTTCCAGTTTCGATACCAAATCAGCAATCTGCGGTTCAAGTTCTTCGATTTCCATTTCAGCCATCGCAACCATTTCTTCATCTTCATCATGTTCAAGCATATGTTGTGCATCTTCCAGATGCTTTGTTGCCTGAACAAGCTTCTCGAACGACTCTACGACTTGGCGTAGTTGTGATTGTTCTTTTGCCAGTTTTCCCATCTCTTTGGTGTTAGACAAAATCGTCGGACTCATCAAAAGTTCATCCAACTCATTGTAACGATTTAAAATTTTCTGGCACCGTGTAAATAATGCTTCCATGCTAACCCTCCAGCGCAATTTCTTGCGTTAAATTTTTAAGCCAACTGCCCTGGATATAGCGTTTCATACCGATGACGACGCGAACGAGTTGTTCGCTTTGTACCAACAAGAAGACCAAGGCAATGTTTTGAATATTGAAAACTCCAACTAAAATAAAGGCCATCGGTAAGCCCACCATCCACAGGATTCCGGCATCAAGGAAAGCCAGAAAGCGCGAATCCCCCCCGGCTCGCAGCGATGAGAAAATGATAACATTGAACATTCGAAGTGACAATCTCAATGAAAACACTTGAACGATCAGGATAGCTCCTCGTATGACTTCGGGATCACTCAGTCCAAACAGTCCGACCAGAAAGCGGGCAGAGCTGAGGATGATGACGGATGTAATAAGTGATAATACAAATCCAAGTCCGATAAAGTAGTTGCCCTTTTTCCGTGCTTCGGGTAAATCACCTTTACCCAGTTCAGCCCCAAGCATCGAGCTGTTGGCATTATTGATTCCCATGATCACAAACATAAAGACATTGGCAATCTGCGTGCCGACATAGTAACTGTCCATCGCTTTTGTTCCTAAGGTCCCAAAGGCACGGATATATAACGTTCCACCGATAGCAAAGAAAAATTCATTGAAAATCAAAGGATACGTACGACGAAACATCTTATCAAACATGTCTTTATTAATATAAAACATTTCCCTGAGTGTCCCGACAAACGACTGTTTACTGGCATAGGCATAGACCAGATGAATCAGAAAACCCGTAAGATTGGCAATCAGCGTAGCGATAGCTGCACCTTGAATCCCTAATTGCGGCAATCCGAAATTCCCAAAAATCAGTCCATAGTTCAATATCACGTTGATCAGCATCGCTATGATACCAACAACCATAGGTACTACCGTTTTTTGAATGGAGCGATAGGCAAAACTGAACATCATGGTCAGTGCTCCCGGCAAATACGAGAATAAAACAATACTTAAGTATGAGACACTTGCCGTTATGACGGCTGTATCTTTAATGTAAAATCGCATAAGAGCGGATCCGAAGAAATATGCAGCCAGCATCCAAGCAACAGAAATTAATGAGATGAGCATAACACCAAACCCAAAAGATTTTCTTTGGTTGATATGGTCTTTGGCACCGTAAAACTGTGCCATATATATACCGGCTCCGGCAGCTGCGCCATAACAGATGGTCATCATCAGGATTTCGATTTGAGCAGCCGTACCTACGGCTGTCACTTGGTTGATGCGGGCGACCATGATGCTGTCAACAACACCCATCGCACTGTTGAGCAGTTGTTGCAAGGCCAAAGGAACCGCAATCCACATTACTTTTTTAATAAATTCTTTCGGTCCGACATACTTTCGCAAAGTCATCGGAAGTTTCAACATACTACAGTTCCGGTTTGTCTTTCACTTCATGACAATGGCGGCAGCGAGCTTCATAGCTCTCAGCAGCACCGACCATAATGATCGGATCATGATAGGATGCCGGTTTATGGTTGACCAAACGTTGGGTACGGGTGGCTGGTGCTCCGCACACCGTGCAGACCGCGGTCAGTTTTGTGACAAATTCAGCCGTCGTTACCAATTCTGGCATGACGCCGAAAGGTTCTGCGCGAAAATCGGTATCGAGTCCGGCGGCCATGACGCGTTTGCCGGCTTTGGCCAGTTTATTGCATACCGCAATGATGTCGCGGTCGAAAAACTGTACTTCATCAATCGCAACCACATCGACATCCTTGTTGATAAATTCCAAAATGTCTTTGGCACTTTCAACCACCAAAGCATCCACCGATGCTCCGGCATGCGATACGATTTTTGTGTTGCTATAGCGATTGTCAATGGCCGGTTTAAAAACCAACACCCGTTGCTTCGCAAATTCCAATACTTTGATCCGTCGGATCAGTTCTTCTGTTTTCCCCGCAAACATACATCCGGCAATGACTTCCAGATAGCCCGGGCGATACTGATGATACATCATGCGCTTTCACCTCGTTACCATTTTAACCGAT
>JANJWY010000003.1 GCA_024709285.1 Erysipelotrichaceae bacterium | reverse complement strand
GCATAAGGAACGGTGTAAAGTTCGTTAAAAACCGGTACCCGGATTTGTCCGCCGTGACTGTGGCCGGCAAGCACCCAACGGGTAGATGATGGCAAATCATCGATAATGTCCGGTGTATGAGATAGGGTCAAAATAAACTCGCCCTCATTGACACCTTGATAAGCCGCAGTTGTATCGGGAATACCCAAGAGCTGACTATCCAAACCGATTAAACGGATGTAAGCAGAATCTTTGTTATAAACCGGAATGTTCTGATTGACCAATAGTTCGAAACCGCCCTCTTGAAGTACATTGCCAACCATTTGTTTGGTCCGAGGTGACTCTAAATCGTGATTGCCAAATACCGCATATTTTCCTAAGGGTGCCTGAATCGAGGCCAACAGGGTAATTAGCTCATTTTGAATTTCTGTTGTCGGATATTCGACGGAGGGGTGATCAAACAAATCCCCGCCAAAAATCACGATATCCGGATCGAGCTGGTTGATACGTGTAACCACAGCTGAAAACCGTTCTTTATTCATAAATTTGTTATAGTGGGCATCTGAGAAGTAAAGCACGTTGACACCTTCAAAGGATTCAGGAATCAAAGCATCGCTCAGAGTAACCGTTTCAACGGTCAGACGCCTTGGACCCCATACGGTCATTTCATATATTAAACCGGTCAACAATGTCATTGCGACCAAAATTACGGATAGCCATCGTACGATTTTCATTTTCATATCTTCACCTTGCACAGTCATTTTACCACAATTGTTGGCGTAAATTATGAAAATTGGTTTATAATGGTACTGAAAGCGAGGGGTATACATGGGAAAGCGGATTTTTGGTTTATTGATTATACTGGCTGGAGTATTGTTGTTGCTTGATAATTTAAATATTTATCCGATCAAAGACTTGTTTGACTATCTATGGCCATCCGCCCTTGTTCTGATCGGTTGTTATTCGATGATCGAACAACGGCGAGTCAGTCTGTTTCACTTAATCATCACCACGATCGGTCTGGTGTTTCTGGCCATCAATTTCAATCTGATTGAAAGAGAAGCCATCGTCAATATGATCGTCCCGGGCATCGTAATATTATTTGGTTTGTCATTGGTATTTGGCCATCGGGGTTACTCGGTCAATATTTCTGACAAAAGTGACGTCGTTGCGGTGTTTGGCGGTACAAAACACAAATCAAACAACAAGCAGTTTGAGAGTTTTGAAGTATCGGCTGTATTTGGCAGTGCCGAAGTGGATTTAAGTGATATTGAATTAAAAGGGGATAAAGGGATCGTTACGATCAATGCGGTGTTTGGTGGTGCCGATGTGCGGTTGCCACGGAAATATGCCATTAAAGTGTCGGGCGGCGGACCGGTTTTCGGCGGTTTTGAGGATAAGACGTCGAATCAGGATGTAAAAATCGCCGGTAAGGTCATCGAGGTCAATTACAGTGTCGTTTTTGGAGCGATAGAAATCAGAGATTAAAAAACCGAGACTAGCGAGTCTCGGTCGGTTTTGGTTGCATGGCTGCTTTTTGATTGAGTATGACCGGAATGACGATCGGGTTGCGGTGGGTCTTCTGATAAAGGAAGGGTTCCAGCGATCCGCGAATCGTATTTTTCAGTTCACCGAAGGTGGTCTTTCCGACCATCTTTTTCTTTAGGGCTTCATATACCAGCAGTTCAGCTTCTTTCAGCAGTGTCTGACTTTCTTTGATATACACAAAGCCGCGACTGACGCTAGAAGGTCTGCACAGAATTTTATTGAATCTTGAATCAATCGAAACGATAACTGCGACCATACCGTTATCCGAAAGGATGCAACGGTCTTTGATGACCGAAGTCGATAATCCGGAAGTATCACTGCCATCTACGTAAATGTCATCGGCTTGGATGCGGGTATCGCTTAAAGAGCATACACCGTCACGCAAGACGACAGCATCGCCATTGGCACAGATAAAGACGTTTTCCGGCAATACACCAGTTTCGATGCCGGTATCGGCATGCTGTTTCAACATCTTGTATTCACCATGGATCGGCATGAAATACTTCGGTTTGATCAGCTGAAGCATCAGCTTTTGCTCTTCCTCAGAAGCATGGCCGGTCGTATGAATGGAGTTTAGCGGTGAGTTTGTCAATACATTGGCTCCCGCACGAGTCAGACTGTTAACGACCCGGTTGACCGAATTGGCATTGCCCGGAATCGGCGATGATGAGAATACGACGGTATCGCCAGGAATGATGCGAATGTAACGGTGGGTACCGTTAGCAATGCGCGATAATGCAGCTAAGGGTTCTCCTTGTGATCCGGTACAAATGATGGTTACCTTGTTGGCCGGGGTATGATTGAGCTGATCCGGCTGTAAGAAGTGTTCATCACCAAACTGAATATGTCCAAGCTTGCGTGCGATTTCTACGACATTCTCCATGGAGCGGCCAAAGATACTGATTTTTCTTCCGCAAGAGATTGCGGCTTCAATGATCTGTCGAACGCGATACACATTGGAAGCAAAGGATGCGACGATCAGACGGCCTTGCGCTCTGCGGGTAATATCCAAAATGGCCGATGCTACTTGCTTTTCACTGATGGAAAATCCTTTGACACCGGCATTGGTGGAATCGCTCAGCAACAGATCGACGCCGATTTGACCCATATAGGCCATCAGCTGATAATCGGAATTGGTTCCCACCGGGGTTAAGTCAAACTTAAAGTCACCGGTATGAACGATGCGCCCGTTGGGCGTATTGACCAATAGTCCCAGGGTGTCTGGGATGGAGTGAACGGTGTTAAAGAAACCGACTTTGAAATACTTGGTTTCCACCCGTGAAATATTGGTGATTTCCTCGATTTTGACTTGATTCTGCATCCGTCGTTCTTCGAGCTTCTTGTTTATCAACCCCTTCGCAAAGCGGGGGGCATATATTTTCTCCAGTTTTAGGACTTGCATCAAAAACGGAATTCCGCCGATGTGGTCTTCATGTCCGTGAGTTATGATTAATGCTTTGATCTTTTGTTGGTTACGTATCAGATACGTGTAGTCGGGTATGACATAGTCCACACCTAACAAGTTTTCCTCAGGAAAACGGACGCCTGCGTCAATGATAATGATTTCATCATGATGTTCGATACAATACATGTTCTTACCGACTTCGCCCAGGCCGCCCAATGCGTATACCAGAGTATCTGTCTCTTTAAATGATGAATGATTTTCGACGATTGCGGGTTTTAAGGAACCCTTGCGTTGTGCAGGTTTACGTTCATAATTTGTCATATGAATCTCCTTTTGCACTGCGCTTAAATTGTTACTTCTATTATAACATAGCAGATGCTGCTTTATTCAATAACGATATCCTTTTCTTTTTTAACCCAAGGATCCGTTGGATTGATGTGATCATAATATAATACGCCATTGAGATGATCGATCTCATGTTGCAATACGATGCCTGTATAACCCGACACACGGAATTCGACTTCTTTGTCGGCCAACAGGTCATATGCTTTGATTTTAAGTCTTGCATGACGCGGCACAAAACCTTCGTGAAAATCATCGACTGACAGACAAGCTTCACCGTTGGCGAGCATACATCGCTGTTCCGAGTGGGAAATGATTTTTGGGTTGACCAAAGCGAATTCGCGCTTGATGTATTGGTCTTCACCGACCTCTTCTTCGACAATGGCAACCAGCATCCGTTTAAAAACACCGACTTGCGGAGCAGCCAAACCGACGGCAGGTGATAGATTTTCCTCTTCTGCCCATTTCGGATTGGTGGAGCGGCGCACATAGGTGAGCATGGCTTCCAGCACGTCACGATCCTCTTTTGACAATGGCAAAACGACCGGTTCAGACTTATTGCGTAAGCGCGGATCCGTATCTTTTACAATGTGTTCATTGTTTAATGTCAACATAAAACCTCAATTCCGGGTCTATCGAATGCGATCGATTTATGTACCTCTAATATCACAACATGTATTTTAACGAAAAAACATGAAAATGTATAGTAAAATAAATATCTTTTACAATGAATGTGCTAAAATGGGGTAAGTTTGATACAATTAGGGAGTCAGGGGGACGTATGAAACGCAAATTTTCATTCTTCATGCCAAAAGGGTATAACAAATCCATTCAGTTAGCGATGCTTGTTTTAAGCTTTTTTGGTTCGCTGATGGTCGTTTCGGCCAATATCAATCATAGCAGCACACCGCTGTCATTAGCCATCGTTGCTGTGCGTCAGATTGGTTTTATCGCCATCGGCTATGTTGCTATGGCCATTTTAGCCAACTTCTGGTCATGGGATTTCATTAAAAAACATATGACTTCGATCGCGGTGTTTACGATCGTTTTTCTTATCATTCCGCTGTTTTTTCCCAGCCGTTCCGGAGCATGGGCTTGGATTGAGATACCTGGAATCAATGCGACCATTCAGCCATCCGAATTTGCGAAAATCACGATGATTGTCATTCTGGCGGTTTTTCTGGGTGACATTCGAAGCAAAAGGGTTTCGTTATCAGAAATGACAGCAGCACCGCTGATATTTGCGGTAACTGCGATTTTTATCGTTGTTATTTTTCAGCGTGATTTGGGCAGCGGTGTGATTCTGTTTGCCTTGGCTTGGATTTTGGCATTGATCCCATCAGCTCCTCAATTACGAAAATCTCAGTGGGCAATGATGTTTATTTTCATTTTCGGAGTTCTTCTTTTATTATTTTTAATAAGCAAGCCGGGCGTTCAGTTTATTGAATCTTTGGGTTTGCCGGAATATATGGTCAATCGGTTTAAGGCGATGGCTGATCCCTTCGCAGATACGCGCAATATCGGTTATCAGCTGTATAACAGTCTTGTAGCCTTTGTTAAGGGAAATTGGGCGGGTGTCGGTTTTGGGAACTCCATTCAGAAATTCGGTTATCTGCCGGTCGCTCAGTCTGATTATATTTTAGCTATCATAGTTGAGGAAATCGGCTTTCTCGGCTTTCTTATCGTATTTGCCGGTTATGCGGTATTAATCGTTCATTTGGTCATTCATTCACTGTCGATTCGCAGTGAGCGGGGTAAGATGGTTCTGTTTGGAACAGCGTTATACTTACTATTGCATTTCATTTTGAATGTCGGAGGAGTCACTTCGCTGATCCCATTAACCGGTGTTCCATTGTTATTGATATCGGCGGGAGGGTCCAGTCAGATGGCCATTATGATGGCTCTGGGGATTTGTCAGCATATCATTGCCAATGAGAAAGCGATGGTTACAAGGGTGGATGAACAATGAGGATCATTGCCGGTAAGCATCGTTCAAGGAAGCTTTTTACGATCGATGGAGAGTTGACCCGGCCAAGCAGTGATCGCTTAAAAGAAGCGATGTTTTCGCGTCTTGGCGGTTTCTTTGATGGCGGTGTTTGGCTGGATTTGTTTGCGGGTTGCGGAGCTATCGGTCTTGAAGCTGTTTCAAGAGGTGTTGACAAAGTGATTTTTTGTGATCACGACCGCAATGCCCAGCAAATCATTGAGAAAAACATTGCGCATCTGAAAGAGGAAGAGCATTGTGAACTGATTAAGTCGGATTATCGGCATGCCATGGATGTATGCAGGCAATATGAAATGTCTTTTGATGTGATTTTTCTCGATCCGCCCTACGCTTTGGATGTCGAAACGATAGCCATTGAGGTTTTGGATGCGCAATTGCTTAAGGATGACGGCTGGCTGATTCTGGAAATGCTTTCAAGCAGGTCGAGTAGCGAGAGACTGGGTAAATGTGTTAAAATAAAGGAGAGCAAATATGGTCTGGGTAAGACCGTGTGGTATAAAAAGGAGTCCAATTTATGACAAAGGCCATCTATCCGGGGAAGTTTGATCCGTTGACCGTCGGTCATGTAGATATCATTCGTAGGGCAAGCAAGATTTTCAAAGAACTGGAAGTCGTGATTATGGATGCACCGAATGATCCGGCGACGTTCAGTGTGGCCAAACGTATCAAAATGATCGAACTGGTCATTAAGGAAATACCCAATGTCAGTGTGACGGTGGGTGACGGACTTTCCGTGGATTTTGCCAAGCGCCGTAATGCCGGGATTTTACTGAGGGGCATACGGGCAGTCATGGATTATGAACACGAATTACAGCAGGCGACGGCCAATATGATATTGGCACCATCCATCGAAACGGTGTTTCTGCTCACACGCCCTGAACATTCATTTATGTCATCCTCTGCGGTCAAGCAGATCGCACTGAATCACGGCGATCTGACGAAGTTTGTACCCAAAGAAATATTGCCGATCATCATGGCAGAGTTCAAGCAAGACTGAAGTGCGGTCTTGCTTTTGTTTTGAGGTTCAAAGTACTTTAATTGAAAGGAATTATTCATTATGCTACAGTATGTTAAAAGAGGGTTTGATGATGAATAACTATAAAAAGCCGGACCAAGAAGAGCTGAAACGCCGCTTGGATCCTTTGTCGTATTATGTAACACAGCAAAACGGGACGGAGCGTCCGTTTACTTCACCGTTTGAAACATTAAAAGAAGAGGGCATCTATGTGGATATCGTCTCAGGAGAGCCGTTGTTTCATTCGAAGGATAAGTTTGATTCGGGGTGTGGGTGGCCGAGTTTTACCCGTCCCATTGAGAAAGTTGTTGAGAAGAAGGATTTCAGTCATGGGATGATCCGGGTGGAAGTTCGCAGTCCGGTGGCAGACTCGCATTTGGGTCATGTGTTTACCGATGGTCCGAAAGATCAGGGGGGCTTGCGCTATTGTATCAATGGGGCAGCACTGCGGTTTATCCGGAAGGAAGATTTACTGAAAGAAGGCTATGGTGAGTATTTAAAGTTGTTTTGATCAAAGGAGGTCTGGACAATGAAATATATTTGTGAAAGTTGGATTGATTGTGATCGGGATACCGTCGTACGTTTGTATACGGATTTCTCCTTGTATTCGAAGTGGCAACCCAATTTCGCTTCCGTCGAGCGTTTTGCGGGCGAGGATTTTCAACCGGGATTTCACGGGTTTTTGAATTTCCACGGAGACAATAAGGTGCGGATGGAGATGTTTGTTGAGGAAAATCATTTGCCGGAGCGATTAAGCTGTATCTATCAGGTGGCTGATGTGTGGAATCGCTGCATCGACTCATTTGAGCAAGTTGATGGGAAAACCCATTGGCTGATGGATGTTGAGTTTCGTTTTAATGAGGACATGACGGTTCATGGGGAGCTTTTTAAGCAAGCAACTCAAAAAAGCATGGATCAGTTTAGGGATTTCGTGATGGAATCAAAAGAAAGTCCGGGGTGATGAGTTATGTCATGGTTTTGGTATCTGATCATTCCTTTAGTGGTCGGTGGCGGGCATTTTCTCATCGTTCATGAATTGGGCAAGGAGTCGAAACTGCGAATATGGCATGGCTCTGCGGTTTTGATTTGGTACTTCTTGATTGCTTTTTCCAATTTGCGCAATGAGTATCCAATCTTCTCTTTTAATCCGGTCGATCCGTTGATAACGTGGCGAATGAGTGGAATAACAGTCATAGTTTACATGGTTTTCTGGATCATTCATGACCGAATTTCACAACCTCATGGGGAAAATAGCGATTAATGTGAAGAATTCGTGAAATATAGGTGGTTTTGAGATAAAATTGATTGAACTGTACTAATATATATGATACAGTTGTCTCAGAAGAAAATTTCTTCTCAATGGAGGTTAGCATGGAAGGGTTCGTTGTTTACATCTGGCCGGTACTTATCGGCGCAGTCTATTTCGGGATCATCTCATTACTAAAAAAATACACACGCTTCGGTTATAAATTCGGATTCTTTCTTGCACTGGTGCTTATCGGGATTTTCTTGGCTTTCTTCTGGGTCGTAGCATCGCAAGATACTTCCGGTTGGATCGGTCTGGCAATGATCATTATGACGATTGTTGTTTCTGTCAGTCTGGCAACGTATTTACTGGGTTGGCTGATCGTGTCGCTGTTAAGTAAAAAGGCATAGAAAGAACGTCTGAGTTAACAAAGATTTGGTTAGTTGTTCTGTATAATTAAAAATACCTTAAAGGAGGTACTTATGGAAGGTTTAGTTGTATACATCTGGCCGGTAGTTATCGGCGCCGCTTATTTTGCATTGGTTGCTTTGCTCAAAAAATTTACGCGTTTCAGTTACAAACTCGGACTGATTCTGCCGGTCGGGTTGGTATTGTTCTTCTTGGCTATGCTGGTGTTTGTGGCTCCGCAGGATACGACCGGTTGGGCTGGATTGGGCTATGTGATCATGCTCGTACTGACTTCGATCATCTTGGGCACCTATCTGCTGGGTTGGCTGATTGTCTCGCAGCTCAGTAAAAAGTAATCAATAAGAATTTAAAAGCATGGAAACTATTGTAACCATGCTTTTTAATTATTTTCTGATTGAAATCGTTCTGATTTTGACTTCTCCATTTTCTTCAATAGTGAAATAGTTGTATTCAATAGGATTGTCTTTTAAGTCATATAAACTATAAGAATCTACGGTAGTGATGCGCTGACCTTCGTTATCGATTTGTGTCTGCTCAACAAAGGTGAATTGTGTCTGATCATTCAGAAAATATTCAGACTCATCTTTGAGATCATTCGTTCTGATGACATTATAGTCTTTATCCATTTCTATGATACGGATGTTTTCTAATGGTAAATGGTAACTGAATCTGAAATCGAAGTACAATTCATTTTTTTTGGTCTCTCCATTGATGGTTGATTCCTGAGTAAATGAGTAGTTAACATGTGTCAACATATCGTTTGAAGA
>JANJWY010000174.1 GCA_024709285.1 Erysipelotrichaceae bacterium | reverse complement strand
GGATGTAATCATATGGCATATGATAATGAATTACACTTTGAAAAAGAACTCATATCAGTGTTATCTCAATACGGTTGGGAAAAGGAAATTATCAAAAACCCAAGTGAAGAAGATTTACTTAAAAATTGGGCTGATATCCTTTTTACCAATAATAGAGAAATAGATCGCCTGAACAATCAACCATTAACAGACTCTGAGATGCAACAAATTCTTGAACAAATCAGGTCTTTGAGAACACCGCTAAAATTGAACGGATTCATCAATGGTAAGACGGTTTCGATCAAAAGAGATAATCCAAACGACAAACTTCATTATGGTAAAGAAATCAGTCTAAAGATTTATGACCGTATGGAGATTGCTGCTGGTTCTAGCAAATATCAAATTGTCAGCCAACCCAAGTTTAAAACATTGGGTTTGATGAATGACAGAAGAGGCGATTTATTACTATTAATCAATGGTATGCCTGTCATTCATATCGAACTCAAAAAATCAGGTATTCCGGTCTCACAAGCGGCTAATCAAATCGAGAAGTATGCCCGTGAAGGAGCATTTAGAGGGATATTTTCTTTAATTCAGATATTTGTTGCTATGACACCTGAAGAAACACTTTATTTTTCAAATCCTGGAGAAGACAATAAGTTTAATCCCAACTTCTATTTTCATTGGGCCAATTTTAACAATGACCCAATCAATGATTGGAAAGAAGTAACAGCTAAATTACTCTCCATACCCATGGCTCACCAACTGATTGGTTTCTATACGGTCGCTGATAACACAGATGGATTACTTAAAGTGATGAGAAGTTATCAGTATTATGCAGCTTATGCGATTTCTGATAAAGTATCTAAAACAGATTGGACTGCGAAGAATAATTTAGGTGGGTACATATGGCATACCACAGGGTCTGGTAAAACCATGACCAGTTTTAAATCTGCTCAATTGATATCATCATCAAAGGATGCAGATAAAGTGATTTTTCTTGTGGATAGAATTGAACTAGGCACACAGTCATTAACAGAGTATAAAAACTTTGCCAACGAGAATGAAGATGTACAAGCCACTGAAAATACCAACATATTGGTCACCAAACTCAAAAGCAATGATCCTTCAAATACATTAATTGTAACCTCTATTCAAAAAATGAGCCGTATCAATGAAGAAGATGATGGATTAAAAGCTAAAGATATTGAATTGATGAAGTCAAAAAGAATCGTATTTATCGTAGATGAAGCACATCGTTCTGTCTTTGGTGATATGTTATATCAAATTAAAACCACATTTCCGCATGCGATTTTCTTTGGTTTTACAGGAACACCTATTCATGATGAAAACGTCAGAAATGACTCGACTACAGCCGATGTTTTTGGTAATGAGTTGCATCGATACAGTATTGCTGATGGTATCAGGGACAAAAATGTTCTCGGATTTGATCCGTATAAAGTATTAACATTTAAAGATATCGATTTAAAGAAAATTGTTGCTTTAGAAAAGGCTAAAGCTATTAATGAAACTGATGCTCTTGCCGACAAAACGAAACGTGATAAATATTATGAGTTCATCAATGATATACCAATGGCGGGGTTTTATGATGAAAATAGAAATTATACTAAAGGCATAGAAGACTATATCCCTAATTCACAATATGATCATGAGATACATCATCAGATGGTTGTTCAAGACATCATTTCCAATTGGATTACACTGAGTAGAAATGCGAAATTTCATTCAATACTGGCAACCAGCAGTATCAAAGAAGCCATTCAATATTATAGACTTTTCAAGTTTCAAGCTAATAATTTAAAAGTTGCTTGTTTGTTTGATCCATCTATCGATAATAATGATGGAACAGCATTTAAAGAAGATGGTTTGATCGAATTATTGGAGGATTATAATGCTAGATATGGCATGAATTATGCTCTCGGTAATTGGGACTTATACAAGAAAAATGTAGCAGCAAGACTCGCACATAAAAAACCGTACATAGGAATTGAAAGAACCCCTGAGAAACAAATAGATATGCTAATAGTAGTTGATCAGATGCTCACTGGATTTGATTCTAAATGGATTAACACACTATACTTGGATAAGGTTCTTAAGTATGAGCATGTGATTCAAGCATTTTCCAGAACTAACCGCCTTTTCGGACCAGATAAACCATTTGGGACAATTAAGTATTACCGAAAACCACATACCATGGAAAAATACATCGAAGCTGCGATTAAGCTTTATTCTGGAGACAAACCATTGGGATTGTTCGTACCAAAGATAAAAGATAATATCGAACGCTTGAACTCAGTCTATAAGGAAATAGAAAGTTTATTCAAGGTAAATGAAACCATCGATTTTGCTAAATTGCCTGAAGATATTGCAACTAAAGCAAAGTTCTCAAAACTATTTAGACAATTCAATGAATCTCTTGAAGCAGCGAAGATTCAAGGATTTAAATGGGGTAATATAGAAGAAGTTGATTTTGTTATAAAAGAAGACAGTGCTATTTACTTCAATGAAAATGACTATCTCACCCTAGCGCTTAGATATAAAGAACTTCCTCTAAGTGAAAAGAATAAATCAGATGATATTCCATATGAATTACAAGGATACTTAACTGAAATTAACACTGGGCTTATAGATACAAATTACATGAATTCTAAATTCGAAAAGTTTAGAAAAGCATTAGATGGCGGAAATCCATTAGAAATTGAAAAAACACTAAATGAACTACACCGTACATTTGCATCTTTGACTCAGGAAGAACAAAAGTATGCATCGATATTTCTTAGAGATATTGAGCGTGGTGATGTAAAACTATCCGATGGAAAAACATTAAGAGACTACATCACCGAATATCAGGTAAATGCAAAGAATGATCAGATTTCTAAATGTGCTACACTCTTAGGTTTAGATGAATCTAAATTGAGGTATCTTTTGAGTATTAAAGTAACTGCAACTTCAATTAATGAATTTGGTAGATTTGATGATTTAAAAAACGGTGTGGATATAGTTAAAGCAAGACAGTATTTTGAATCGAAAGATAATAATAAATTATCCATTCTAAAAGTCCATATTAAATTAGATGGATTATTACGAAGATTCATCTATGAAGGTGGATTTGAATTATAATCAAAATTATTGTATAATCTCCAGTACATTCTGGGGATTTTTTCATTTATTCGTATTTATAAATGATTAAAAACGTGATAAAATTATGGTGCAAATGCATATTGAGAAGGTGATTTATGGAATCGTTAGGGTTTGTATTAGACGATAT
>JANJWY010000104.1 GCA_024709285.1 Erysipelotrichaceae bacterium | reverse complement strand
GGAATCATCGATGGAATCATCATGGAACCGGAGGGCGGCTTTGATCATCAGAGCGATGAAGTCTATGGTCAAATCCGGTCGATCATCCGCCGGGAACTGAATTTATTAACGAAAATACGTGTGAAGAATCTGGTGCAGCAGCGCTATGAGAAGTTTCGCGCCATGGGTAATGTATGAACGAATATGTAAAAATAAAGGGTATGGGTTACGCGACGGCACAGCGGCGTGTCAACAATACCGATTTCACTTGGCTGGACACCAGTGATGAATGGATCACTTCGCGTACCGGCATTAACAGCCGCTACGTGACTGAAACTGAAAATACATCCGATCTAGCTCTTCGAGCAGCAGTTTCAGCAATCGAAGATGCTGGCATCGACAAACGCGATATCGATACGATCATCGTCGCCACCTTTACGCCGGATATGTTAACACCGAGCGTAGCCTCCATCTTGCAGGCGAAATTGGGACTCAATGACTGTCCGATCATGGCTTTCGATTTAAACTCAGCATGCACCGGATTTGTCATGGCTTTTCAGACGGTCAGCGCATTTATCCAGACCGGTCGTACGAAAACGGCGTTGATCGTCGGAGCGGAAACCTTGAGTAAAGTGATGGATTGGCACGACCGGGGTACATGTGTGTTGTTTGGGGATGGTGCGGGAGCGTTTATTTGTACAAATCAAGGCACACAACATGTTGCATCTCACTTTGCCAACAGTCGCGGCGATTTGGAAGATGTGTTGAGTGCTGAGGGATTGAAACTTCAGGACATATCGGATGCTCAGCCGTTAACTAGCGGTACACTTAAGATGCAGGGTCAGGCGGTCTTCCGTTTTGCGGTCGATGCGATCAGTGATGGGATTCGGCAGGTCATTGAGAAATCAGGGTTAACTCTTGATCAAATCGATTACATTATCCCCCATCAGGCTAATTTACGCATTATCGCGCATGTCGCATCGAAGATGAAAATCCCGCAAGAGAAATTCATTACCAATCTGGAAAGATTCGGTAATACTTCCGCAGCTTCTATTCCGATTGCGATGGCAGAAGCGAAGGCAAATGGTATACTAAAAGAGGGACAGAGAATCATCATGGTTGGATTTGGGGCGGGGTTGACCTGGGCCGGATCCACCGTAGAACTGTAAAGGAGCGACTATGCTACTCAATGAAATTTTGAAAATAAAGTATCCCATCGTTCAAGGAGCGATGGCCAATATAGCGACCGCTGAGTTTGCGGCGGCGGTGTCCAATGCCGGAGCTTTGGGAGTGATTGCAACCGGTGCCATGAATCCTCAACAAGTGGCGGATGCGGTTGCGCGTTGTCGCAGTCTGACCGAAAAACCGTTTGGGGTCAATGTCATGATGATGAATCATCACAGTCCGGAGATTTTTGAAGTTCTCTATCAGTTGAAACCGGCGGTCGTTACTACAGGTGCCGGTAATCCGGGTCCGTACATGGCAAAACTGAAGGAAGCGGGCATCTTTGTGATTCCGGTCGTTCCGACGGTGTCGTTGGCGATCCGTATGCAACAGGCCGGCGCGGATATGGTCATCGTTGAAGGTACGGAGGCCGGCGGTCATGTCGGCGAAATGACGACGATGGCCTTGGTTCCTCAGGCGGTGGACAGTCTGAATATTCCGGTCATTGCGGCCGGCGGTATCGGGGATGGACGCGGATTTGCCTCAGCCCTGATGTTGGGTGCAATCGGCGTGCAAATGGGAACATTGCTTCTTGCCAGTGAGGAATGTCCGATTCATGTGAATTATAAAAATGCCGTACTAAAGGCGAAGGACAGTGATACCGTGGTTACGGGCAGAAGCGTTTCGGCGCCGGTTCGCATCATGCGCAATCCGATGTCTCAGGAGTATTTGCGTTTGGAAAAAGAAGGCGCAACCAAAGATGAACTGGAAAAGCTCACGTTGGGTTCTTTGCGTAAGGCCGTGTTTGACGGTGATGTCAAAAACGGTTCGGTCATGATGGGTCAGATTGCCGGGATGATCAAGGAGGTCAAACCGTTAAAACAAATATTTGAGGATATTATCTTGGATGCCAAGCAACAGCTTCCCAAACTCCAAGGAAAGCTTGAACAGTTATGAGATCTGTACAATTAGGAAATCTGAAGCTGGACATTCCGATCATTCAAGGCGGGATGGGTATCGGTGTATCCTTAGGGAATCTTGCGGGGCATGTGATGAAAGAGGGCGGAATGGGTGTCATCTCAGCCGCTCAGCCAGGTTATAATAATCCTGACTTTGCCAGACATCCCTTTGAATCAAACATTGAAGCACTGAGAAATGAAATCAAAAAGGCCAGAGACATTGCCAAGGGCAAAGGCCTGTTGGGTGTGAATATCATGGTTGCCGGAGAGCGGTATGATGAATATGCCAAAGCGATTGCACAGTTGGATATTGATGCGATCATTTCCGGTGCCGGGCTTCCGCTCAATTTACCGGAGTTGGTCGAAGGGTCAAAAGCGTTGATTGCGCCGATTGTTTCCAGCGGTAAAGCAGCCTCTCTTTTGTGCAAGCGCTGGATCAGCCGTTATAACCGTCTTCCGGACTTCATCGTCATCGAAGGTCCGTTGGCCGGGGGACATTTGGGATTCTCTTGGGATCAGATCCGAAACCATCAATTGCCGGATCTTAAAGAGATTCTGGCAGATGTCATCGAGCAGATGAAGGCGTTTGGCAAGAAGGTGCCACTGTTTGCGGCGGGGGGCATATATACGGGCAAGGACATTGCGGAAGTAATGGACTTGGGTGCGGATGGTGTACAAATGGGGACGCGATTCATTGCGACTCATGAATGTGATGCGCATCAGAACTTTAAGCAAGTCTTGTTGGATGCCAAAGAAGAGGATATTGATTATGTGATCAGTCCTTCCGGATTTCCGGGCAGAGGGATTCAAAATACGTTTATTAAGAAACTGACGGCGGAAGGTAAAATTGCGGTTAGGCGTTGTGTCAATTGTTTAAAGCCGTGCAATCCGGCAAATACTCCTTATTGCATAACTGATGCATTGATTGAAGCAGTGAAGGGCAATGTTGAGGAGGGTTTGGTGTTTACCGGTTCGAATGGTTATCGTTTGGATAAGCTGGTCAGTGTTCACGAACTCATGAATGAGTTGATCGAAGATGCGAAGAGGTGGTTGAAATGAAATTAGCCTTTCTGTTTGCCGGTCAAGGCGTACAAAAAGTGGGGATGGGTGCGGATGTTTATCAGAAGTTTCCTGCCGCGCGTAAAGTCTATGATGCGGTAAATCTTGACTTTGACCTGAAGAAACTGTGTTTCGAAGGTCCGCAAGAGCAGCTCAATGATACCAACTTTACGCAGAGCTGTTTGTTGGTGACTTCACTGGCCATTGCTCATGCGGCGGTAAGTGAGGGGATCATTCCCAGTGCTGCCGCAGGGTTGAGTCTGGGTGAATACTCAGCACTGACCTTTGCGAATGTGTTTACCTTAAACGATGCTGTAACATTGGTTCGTAAAAGAGGTCAGATCATGGCCACTGCGTTACCTTCAGGTACTTCTTCAATGGCGGCGGTTCTTTCCGATGATGTCGCATTAATTGAGTCGGTATGCAAAGATGAACAAGTCAGAGCACTGGGCATCTGTGAGATTGCCAATAAGAACAGCGTCAATCAAACGGTGATCAGCGGTCATATCGAAGCACTGGCGAAGGCAACGGAACTGTTGCTTGCCAAAGGAGTGCGACGCGTGATGCCACTCAATGTTTCGGGAGCGTTTCATAGTTCACTTCTAATGGAGGCGTCCAAAGAATTAAATTTACTATTAAACAAAGTACCAATCCAAACACCCCTCATCAATGTCTATTTCAATATTTCCGGACAACCGGAGTCGGATATCATCACGGCACTGACCCGTCAGATTCACAGTACCGTACAGTTTGTAACAACCATTGAGAATATGGTGAGGGATGGTGTGGATACCTTTGTGGAAATCGGTCCGGGTACGGTGTTATCTGGATTCGTTAAGAAAATCGCTCCGCAGGTAAGAGTGTTTGCGATTGAAGATGAAGCATCGATTGTGAAGCTGAAAGGAGAACTTTTATGAGTAACTTGACCGTATTGGTGACCGGAGGAGCTTCGGGAATCGGGAAGGCGTGTGCGCTGACCTTTGCGCAGGCGGGCTATAATGTCGTTGTTAATTATGGGCATTCTGAGCAAGCCGCGCTTGAAGTAACCAAGCAATGTAGTGAACTTGGGGTAGAAGCATTTGCGGTAAAAGCGGATGTTTCGAAGCAAGAGGAAGTGAATGCCATGGTGGATCTGACATTGAAAACGTTTGGTTCAATCGATGTGTTGATCAATAATTCCGGCATCACCAAGGATAATCTGTTATTACGTATGACCAGCGAGGATTTCTCGGATGTTCTCGATGTTAACTTATTAGGAACGTTTCACTGTATCAAAGCGGTGGTCAAACCGATGATGAAGGCTCGCAAAGGCAAAATCATCAATATGGCCTCGGTTATCGGACAGATCGGAAATATCGGTCAGGCTAATTATGCGGCGTCCAAAGGCGGAATCATTGCCCTGACCAAGAGTGTGGCGAGAGAACTGGCATCGCGCAATGTAACATGCAATGCGATTGCTCCGGGTTTTATTCAAACCAAAATGACGGATGTGTTAAGCGACGAAGTTAAAAGTGGGATTTTAGGGCAAGTACCGATGGCTCGTTTGGGCCAGCCGGAAGATGTCGCGAATGTGGCTTTGTTTTTGGCAAGTGATGCCGCGAACTATATTACCGGTCAAGTCATCAATGTTGATGGCGGAATGGTCATGTGAGGTAAAATGATGCGTAGAGTTGTAATTACCGGTATGGGAGCCGTAACTCCCATCGGCAACACGGTCGAACAATTGTGGAAGAGTGTAGAAGAGGGGAAATGTGGGATTGAACCGATCACCGCATTTGATACGAGTGAATATCGTGTAAAGCTGGCTGCACAGGTCAAGGATTTGGATGTCGAACAATATTTCACCAAACGTGATGTGAAGTTCAATGATCGTTTTACCGTGTTTGCCCGAGTCGCCGCGAAACAGGCGATTATTGATTCGCAGCTTGATCTTGAAGCAAT
>JANJWY010000092.1 GCA_024709285.1 Erysipelotrichaceae bacterium | reverse complement strand
TTGAACTAAAACCGAATGGTTTACTTGTTATTGATCTTATAAGAGATATATCTTATGGAGAAAACAGCATCAAGCGACCAACAAGTGTCTTGTTCTCAGCAGACTCGGCAAACCCCTATGAAATCGAGCCAATTAAGGACTTGATTGCCAATCTGACATGTAATCCCGGGATTATCTATGATTTGTTTATAAACAATCCAAAAGCAAATATTGGCAATAAATTTAAGACTAGAGATGAGGTCATGATTGAAATTGGTCGCATTCTTGGACCAGGGGTTGATATAAGTGTCGAACTGAATGATCCATTCAGATGCTCCGATGAAGAAATTCTGGCAGAAGCCAGACATTTTGAGAAACTCCTCTCGAAATACAGATTAGTTGTCAAAGTACCACATACCGGTCCGGTCAATAAAGACAATGTACAAAAAATGCTTGAAGGCGATAAAAAGTTCCCTAAAGCTTATATCGATGTACCAACCAATGATGGTTTCAGAGGACATCAAATTGCACTGATGCTTCAACAGCACGGTTTCAGGGTAAATTTCACCTTGATGTTTGAGCCTTATCAGGCAAATCTGGCGTTGCAGGCAAAACCATACTTTATCAACAGCTTTATCCGACATCGTCTGGTTCAGTCTGCTGAAATCGAGAAATTGCTTAATCAGCATGATAAGACAAAAAGTGATGAAGCGCTTGTGGCTTTAAGAGCATTCTTTATTGACAAAGATTACCTGCCTGAGACAGACAATCAGAAGAGTTTAGCTGATATAAAGAAAATGGGCGAAAACCTGCTTAAGTACCGTCATTGGTTTGATCAGGAAGGCTGTGATGGGTTGGATGGTGTCCGCCATAACTTAAGAGTTCTGAGAAACTGTCATATGTGGGATACCCGTCTGATCATTTGCAGTATGGAAGGCGAATTCAATTATCCGGATATTGACAAACTGCTTAATGAAGAGGAATTTATCGATATGAATGATAAAGTCGTAATCACGGCTGAACCTCGCTACCTGGCCCGGTTTACTTCATCCAATCTTGTGATCTCTTACCAACGCCGATTCATGACTGCGGCCAGTGGTCAGAAATAATGGAGCAGAAAAATATGAACATTGCCATCGGCTGTGATATCTATGGTGTTGATTTAAAGAAGAAAATAATCAGACAATTCACTGATGAAAGTATAAAATTCGAGGATTTCGGTGTACAAGCAGAACAAACAACGGCATATCCGGACATCGCACTATCGGTTTGCGAAAAAATCCAAAAGAGCGAAGCTGACAGAGGCATTCTTATTTGTGGAACGGGAATTGGTATGTCGATCACGGCGAATAAATTTAAAGGTGTTTATGCTGCGGTTTGTCATGACTTGTATTCTACCCAACGCTCAATTCTAAGTAATGATGCCAATGTCATGTGTCTTGGAGCTCTTGTCATCGGTGAAAAATCAGCATTGGCTTTGGTTGAAGAATGGTTAAAACTTAGATTTGTGCCAAGTCCATCACAACTTAAAATAAATAGAATCAAGGAAATTGAAGGTATTCAAGTTGGTATAAAGTTATGACATACAATAATAACACGGTTAAGATGCTGAAGGAACTTGCATTTCATACTCGTAAGAACATTATCGAAACCATTATAACTAATGGCGAAGGCCATGTAGGTGGTGCGCTTTCTTCAACAGACATTATAGCCGCTTTGTTTGGATATGTAATGAACGAACCAGGAACACAATCTGAGATTCGAGATCGCTTTTTGTTGAGTGCCGGGCATAAATGCCTTGCAGTTTACGGAGTTATGGCACACCTCGGATTGATAGATAAACAACTGTTGAAAACCTACAATCAGCTCAATACGCCTTTATCCGGACATACTGATATGAAAAAACTTAAGCAGATCGATTTCAGTACGGGTTCATTGGGACATGGATTGACGATTGGTAATGGCATGGCTCTGGCATCAGTAATGAATGAATCTAACTTCAAAGTGTATGTGCTGATGGGAGACGGAGAGCAAGGGGAAGGTTCAATTTGGGAAGCCGCAACTTTTGCTTCACATCGCAAACTGTCTAATCTGATCGGTATCATTGATAGAAACAGATTGCAGATCAACGGGAAAACATCGGATGTGCTGGATACCAGTGATCTTGAAGAAAGATATCGATCTTTTGGTTGGAGTGTCAAAACCATTGACGGACATAACATGGAAGAAATACTTGATTGTCTTACTTCTGTTCCATTTGAAACTGATAAGCCAAGCATGATCATAGCTAATACGGTTAAGGGTAAAGGGTTATCATTTGCTGAAAACAATGTCAGTTTTCATCATTGGCATGCCGATGAGAATCAGATAAAACAGGCTTATGCTGATCTTGAGAAAATATGGGAGGAGATAAATCATGGGTGACCTAGAGCAAGATCCACGAAAGATCTTTGAAACTACTCTGATCGAATTAGCTCAGAAATTCCCAAAACTGCTGGCATTGTCCTGTGATTCTGCCAGTGGTGCAGGGATGGGCTTATTTAAATCGCAATTCCCACAGCGGTTTATCGAACTGGGAATCAGCGAACAAAATGCCATCGGTGTAGCTGCCGGATTATCTACTTGCGGCTTTATACCGGTTGTGGCAGCTATTGCACCTTTTATTTCCATGCGCTGCTTTGAACAAGTACGCGATGACATTGCATATCCAAACGTCAATGTCAAAATCATAGGTTCAAGCAGCGGATTAGCTTTTTCCACACTGGGATCTACTCACCAAGCCATTGAGGATATTGCAATTTTAAGGGCGATACCCAATATCGTCATCCTTAATCCCGGCGACGCATTTGAGGTCAGGGAAGCCTTATCTGCAGCCGTCAGTCATTTCGGTCCCGTTTATATTCGAATGCCACGTCATAAAACTGTTGATTTATTGAGTGAAGAAAACCGCAAGTTTCAATTAGGGAAAGGAGAGATAATTTCAAAAGGCAAAGATCTGACCATATTGGTTACCGGAGTTTTGTCTGTTGAAGCTAAAAAAGCTTGCGAAATACTTAGAAATCAGGGGTTGAGTGTCGGATTGATAAATTACCCAACGGTGAAGCCTGTCGATGTTGAAAGTGTAATGGAAGCATCTCAAAATACAAGATTGCTGATTACCTTGGAAGAACATGTTACATCCGGTGGGTTTGGCAGCACAATTTCTGAAGTTTTAGCACCGCTATGGAGCCGTCCGCCATTACTTATGATGGGAATCAAGGAAGGTTCGACAACAGTAGGACCTTATCATCAATTGCGAAAGTTCTACGGTCTTACTGGAGAAATCATTGCTGAGAAAGTATTGAGTTTTTACAGGGAGGTGCCAAATGGAAGTGAAACAGAAAGTGATTAACATCTTGGATTATGATTTGGTAATATTTGACCTTGACGGTACTCTTGTCGATACGGCTCCTGACATTGTTGAAACGATCAAGTATATTTTGAATTACTTTGATTGTGAGATGAAAACTGATGAGGAAATCATTCGCAGTATCGGTGGTGGGGCGAGAAAAGTATTACTAAAAAGCATGGGAGACAAAGGGGAAGAAAATATTGATGAAGCATTAGTGGTTTTTCGTGATTATTACATCGAAAACTGTGCGATAAAATCAACCTTGTATCCTTATGTGACACAACTTCTTGATTTTCTAAAGAAAAATCATGTCAGCTTAGCACTTTGCACATTGAAAATCAAAGAAGCCACATTAAGAATTTTATCAGAGTTAAGACTAGTCGATTATTTTGATATGATCATAACAGCAGATGATATTTCTGTTCCTAAACCCGATCCCCAAGGAATTCTGAAAATTCTCGACCAACTTAAAATTAGTTCAGATCGAGCAGTTATCATTGGTGATACGGTGTCAGATATAATGGCGGGGAAAAATGGAGATATCGAGACCGTTGGCGTCATTTATGGTTACGATTCACAGCAAGCGATAGAAAACGCGAAGCCCGGATTTATAATCAAAAATTTAAATGAATTACTAGGAAAGTAAAGGAGAAAAATATGGATTTAATACAACTACTCATCTCATTTTGCGGTGGTGCATTTGGGGCAGCGATTGGAGCATTGGCATCATTTATTTTAGTAGGTTTGACAGGGATTTTCGGTATCGTATTAGCAGTTGCCGGTGTGGCTTTTAACTGGTTTGGCATCATTTCATTTGGACCTTATCTTGGTCCGCATGTGGCATTCGCTGGTGGAGCTGCAGCTGCAGTTTATGCTCGTAAAAGAGGGTATCTTGCTTCAGGCAAAGACATTGGTTCAGGATTGCTTAGTCTTAAGAAACCGGATGTATTGGTAGTAGCAGGTTTATTTGGTATGTTGGGTTATGCTATCAATTACTTCATCGGATTAGCACTTCCGGGAAAACTTGATACAGTAGCACTTACAGTATTCGTGGTTGCGATTATTGTTAAAGTATTGTTTGGCAGCTTAGGCTTAAAGGAAATCTTCGGAGTAGTACCGGAAGAAGTTAAGAAACTCGGCGGACGTTTCAACGTAAAAGCACCGTCATGGTTACCTTGGATGGTTACAAACTCAGAAAAGACCATTATTGCTTTAGCAGCTGGTGGTGTTTCTGCTTATGTTACTTATATGATGTTGCAAGATCCTGCAACTGCAGGCGTCGCTGCATTCTTCGGATTCTGCTTATCGGCGTTCTCATTGTTATGGCTTCAATTCGGTGTTTCTATTCCTGTAACGCATCATATAACGTTGACAGCAGCTTATGCGGTCGTGTCTAGCGGAGGAAGTCTGATTTGGGGGTTTGCAGGAGCAATTATAGCCGCATTCCTAGGTGATTTCTTGTCTCGGTTGTTCCATGTTTATGGAGATTGCCACGTTGACCCTCCAGCAATGGCTATTGCAGCAGGATCATTTCTATTCATGGCCATTCTGCCATTGACAGGAATTTACGAAATGAATGCAAACTTGGTGGCAGGAGGAATCGTTGCTGTTGCAGTATTATTCTCAGTTTTTGAATCTCTTAAGAAAAGTGCATAAAAA
>JANJWY010000081.1 GCA_024709285.1 Erysipelotrichaceae bacterium | reverse complement strand
TGGTCATGGGTTTGACGGAAACTTTAATCATCCCGTCATGGGAGATCTGACCAGCGGGTTACATGTTTTGCGCATTGAAAACGGCACTCTTTATGGAGAAGTGGATGTGCGTTATCCGTTGGGAGCAGACTCCGCATCCTTAACCGCTCACCTTCAGGAGTTATTGAACGACATCAAAGTGACGTTGGATTATGATGCCCGGGCATTGTTGACCGATTTGGGCAATCCGTTTATCCGGGAGTGCATCCGCGTGTATCAGGAATATACCAATGACCGTGAATCGTTACCATTGATCAGTGGAGGTGTCACGTATGCGAAGATGTATGACGGGGTATGTGTGCCCTATGGGATCAAGGACCCTCGCTCTGCGACACCGATGCTTGCCCATCAGAAAGATGAGTATATTGAAGTGTCTTATTTAAAAGATATGTTGAACATGATGATTGAGGCGATGATTGCCATCGCCAATGTGTAGGTGAGTCATGAAACCATTGATCGTACTTATTACCGACTGGACGTATAAAGAAGGGGCTATCATGTCTACCAAAGGCGTGATGAAAACCATTGATCCGACCTTGGATATTACCGATGGTACTCATGAGATTCCTCAATATGACATTTGGTCGGCCTCATACCGCTTGCATCAGTCCATGCGATTTTGGCCCAAAGGTACCGTGTTTATCACGGTGGTCGATCCGGGTGTCGGTACGGCAAGAAGAGGGGTTGCCGCGTTGACGAAGGATGGCTATGTGGTGATTACTCCCGATAACGGCACACTGACCCACATTGCACAAGATCAGGGTATTGCCGAAATCCGGCAGTTGCATCCGCATTTGCGGTTGCCATCAACCACCGGCACCAGCATATTTCACGGACGAGATATTTTCGGTTATGTCGGCGCAAAGTTTGCATCGGGTCAGTTGACCTTCCAACAGCTGGGTGAGTCATTTGATCCCAAGGATATCACTCTGTTGCCTTCCTTGACATATGGGATTAACGATGAAATGATTTTCGGGCATCTGGAAATCGATGATCCCAACTTTGGCAATGTCTGGTCAAATATTCCGATTCAGCTGATTTACGATGCCGGATTTTCACTGACAGATGATATTTATGTAACGATCCGCCATAATGATGAAGTTGTGTTTCAACAATCGTTGCCGTTTCGCTCTTCATTTGGGTCGGTTCCGATAGGGAAGCCCGTGGCTTATGTCAATGAACTGATGGTCCTTGCGTTTGCGGTATGTCAGGGCAGTTTTGCGCAAATATACCAAATCCGTTACGGAAGCCACTGGAAAGTTGAAATTCGCCGTTAATTTCGATATTTCACATATTTTTACATAATTTGTACAAATTTCAACCGACATTGTTTGTTATATTTATCTTGCAAGAGAGATCTTGCACTGTATGGATCCTCTTCTCCTACATAATATCCCCTTTTGAATACCATACAGATATTCTTTCCCCTTATAAATAGTTGAAAAAAGACCGGAGACGGTCTTTTTTCCATACCTTTAATAATTATGATAACGAGATTGACTAATTATGATTATTATATTAGAATAAAAAAAAGGAAGTGATGCTATGTCGTCAGTAAGTGTTCATTTACCCCAATGGGAAGAGTTGCCGGACATCGATTTGTATATGGATCAAGTGTTGAATCTGGTAGACCGTTATTTATCGCCCATCGGTGTCAAACCGGTGACCGCAGCGATGATCAATAATTATGTCAAACTGAATCTGATTCCCAAGCCTATCGGCAAGCGGTATTCCCGGATGCACGTGGCCTATATATTTGCGATCGCCGTGTTGAAGGATGTCTTTGAAATCGCGCAGATTCAGGCAGGAGTAATGACGGAAATCCGTTTGCTGGGACTGAAGAATGCATATAATCTGTTTACCCGGGAAATCGAAAGTGCGGTTTCACTGGTCAGCAGACAGTGTGAATCCAGTCAGCCGATCGCGTTGATGGAAGGGTCGATTGAACCGGATAATATCATCATGAAACTGGCGGCACTGACGTTTGCATCCAAGCGTCTGACGACCGTGTATATTCAAAAGAAAGTCAATGAGGAAGAAAAAAATGATTGAAGAAAAAGTAGCCATTCTAACTGATTCGGGAAGTGATGTTCCGGCAGAAATGGCCAAGGAGCTGGGTATTTTTGTTTTGCCTTTGCAAGTCAACTATAAAGCGCGAAGTTATCGTGACGGCGTTGATATCGATGCTGAAACGGTTTATGAAGGATTGGAAACGGAAGTTCCGACAACTTCATTACCATTAGGTTCGGATTTGACGGACTTATTAGAAAAAATCAGAGGAGAAGGGTATACGCGCATTTTAGGTGTGTTATTATCGAGCGGGCTTTCCGGTACGTTCAATATGGTTCGCTTGCAAGCCATAGATTCACCGCTTCCGATGGAGGTATTGGATACGAAGAATATCGGAATTGGCAGCGGAATGTCCGCAATCAAAGCAGCACAGTTGGCGAAGGCCGGGGTTGCTTATGACGAAATTGTCAGGGAGACAAAACATGCGATCGAAAATACCAAAATATTCTTTGTATTATCGACCTTGGAGTATTTAAAGCGTGGCGGACGGATCGGCAAGGTATCTGCGATCATCGGTTCGGCATTCGATATCAAGCCCATCATCACATGCAATGAAGAGGGCATTTATACGACGGTTGCAAAGGCGAGGGGCCGTAAGCAGTCGTTGAGAAAAGTGGTCGAACTGGCGTTGGAGTATGCCAAAGATGCATCATCGGTCACTTTGTCGATTGCTCATGGCAATGCACTTCAAGATGCGCAGGATATCAAAGCTGAGATGATATCTCAGCTGCATAAGGTGTCCAATGTGTTTGTCGGCCCTGTTTCTCCGGCACTGGGAGTTCACACCGGACCGGGTTTGATTGGTGTTTGTGTTCATAAGGACTGATTTCACATATTTTCACACAATGAACCGATAATATACACAATCTTATTTTGTATATTTAAGTTGTGAAATTCCTTCTCCCTTTCTCTAGGAATATCGTCTAAAAGAACCGTTGCCCCGGTTCTTTTTTCATATACGGGTGATTGAGGTTATATTTGACAATTTTCTGAGGTAGGAATAAGATTAAGTCAGATATGATCCGCAATCCTTGATCTGTTGGCTTAGGTCCCCCCACTTAATCCAACAGATGTTGAGCTTGTGTGGTCAGTCTGGGACGCTTCGGCGTCCTTTTTGGAGGAACATGAAAATTCTCGGTTACTTGCATGATGATCAATATCCGCCTGCAGAGATTTCGCACATCCGATATACGGCACGTGCCATCGTATTCAATAACGATCGCTTTGCCTTTTTACCGATTCGCGGTGAAGATGATTTCGGTATCCGCGATCACATTGAATCGATTGGCGGTGGCATTGAGGCAGGTGAGAGTGCGGAAGAGACAGTGATTAGAGAGTGTCTTGAGGAAGCGGGCATCGAAGTAAACATCAAGGACTTTTTGGGTGTCGTGGTCGATCATTATCATCTCATTCAACGTCAGACGGTCAGTTATTTCTTTTTGGCAGAGGCGATCAATGACGGACATCAAACGCATCGGACGGACATGGAGAAGTCTTTAATGGATGAGGTATTGTGGTTGAGTGAAGAGGAATGTCTGAAAATGTTGGATATGCCGGTGGAAAAGATCGGCCGATTGATTCAAAGAAGAGATAAAATCGCATTTTTAGAGGCTTTGAGTGTATTAAAGGGTTAAAATGTGTCGAAAATCTGCAGATGTTAACGATACTGAGAATATTGGATATTCGAAGGTTTCTTTTTTTTATATACTCGTCTCAACAGGAGGTTCACTATGAAAAATATAGTTAAGAACACATTATTGGTATTCGCCGGTTTAGTTCTCTCCATGACATTGATCACCGTGTTTGCGGAAGATGTTCGTACATCTGTGACAAAAGTCTTGAATGATACCGGAATTATAACGACAGATACGTTTATTTCCCAAGAAGAGGCTATCGCCATTGCGAAAGCACAAGCCGGTGAAGAAACGACCGTTGTTGAAGTCAAGCTCGATCGGGATGACAAAGAATTCGAGATCAAATTGGTAAGTGAGTTGTATAAGTATGAGATTGATGTTCATGCTGTGTCGGGTTTGGTTAAGGGTGTTGAAAAGGAATTGCTAGACGATGATTCACCCGTAACTCAATACCTTACTCAAGAAGCAGTCATTGCGATTGCACGCACCGTGGTCGGTGATGCAACGCTGGTGGAAGTTGAATTTGACGATGATGATCATCCGCCCTATTATGAATTAGAGTTTAAAGGCAACGGCCGTGAATATGAACTTAAGATCGATGCTGTCAGCGGAGCTATCTTAGAATCAAAAGTCGAATTAGACGACGATGATGATGATGATGAGATTGATGATGACGATGATGACGATGATGATGACAGTGACGATGGTGATGATAGCGACGACGATGATGATAGCGACGATGATGATGACAGTGATGAAGAAGATGACGACGAAGAGGATGATAATTAATCCTCTTCTTTTCTTAAGTTTACACATGCTATAATGTGTCTAAGGTGACTCAATGAAGAAAACCATTACTAACAACAAGGTGCAGCGAAGTATCATCGTTTCATATATAATTACCGGTCTGGTATTGACCGGTATTTTGTCTGTAACATACTCCTATTTACTAAGCAATCAAATAATTTCCAATCGCTATAATCAGGCAAATGCGGCCTTGCAAGTAGCAACCTCCAGCACAACCTTACTGCTTGAGGAAGTATATTCCCGTTACTTTCTGTTCTTTCAAACCGATCCTCAACTATTGCTATATAAAGATGATCAAGAAGTGCTCAACATGCAAAGCGTTTTGTCCAACCTGGCCTTCAATGATGTTCTTGTCGATTCGATTGTCTTAGTTGATGCGGTCAATCAGACGATGGTCGATTCATCCAGTAAAACCACAGTGCTAACGGATGCTTCGGATGTGGGCATCACACAAATGCTGGCTGATTTGGCATTATCTGACTCAGTGATAAGAAATCTTATTTTTTATCCGAGAACTGTAATGGTCGATCAGCAAGAAAAAGAGTATCTGACACTGGCATTTGCCACCCGGACCGCAGAAGGGCAGCTTAACAAAGTCATGTTTGTCAACATTGATGAACAGCTGCTGTCCAAACTGCTGTACTTCGAAACTGATTCCAATTATATGCTCATTGTTAATCGCAATGGACAGATCATCGCTGACAGCAGCAATGCGAATTTCAATGACCGATACTTCGATTTGGAAAAAGATGTAAGCACCAATGTGGGCATCGATGTCGAAAATGCCTATTTAGCCAATGTGAATGGTGTGCGTTCAATCGTTGCTTATCAGCAAACCCCCAAGTTCAATCTGACATTTTTCAGTGTCAGCAACTATCAGCAGATTCGAAGTGAAGTTTTAAGAAGCAATTTTGTTGTTATGATCCTGTTCTCATTTTTCTTAGCGCTTACCGGCGTTTTGAGTCTGGTACTATCCCGAAAGATTTATTCGCCGATTCACCGGCTGGTCCATCAGGTAGCCAAAATGAATGATTCAAATCCGGATTTGCAGGTCGATGAGTTTGAGTTTATTTATCGGGCGTTGGATGATATCCATCAGCGAAAAGCTTCCGATGAATTAAGAAGTATTTTCGC
>JANJWY010000080.1 GCA_024709285.1 Erysipelotrichaceae bacterium | reverse complement strand
ATCATCATTGCGCCTTCAAAGATTTTTGAGGTAATATCTCCTAACAGACGCGGAGAGAAAATGGAGAAAATCGTTCCGGCGATGGCAAGCAGGAAAATAAATATTAATTGAAGCCAGTAATCCGAGGAAAAACGGACAAGTCGCATCAAGGTCGATTTAAAATTCTTCGCCTTGGCACCGCCATGCATCGCCATCATCGGACCGCCGCCCATACGTGGACCGCGCGTCATGCTAATTCCTCCTTACTCAGCTGCGAAGCAGCAATTTCCAGATAGACCGGACATTCTTCCAATAACTGATGATGCGTGCCGCTACCGACAATCGCACCGTTTTCCAACACGATGATCTGATCGGCATGACGGATCGTACTGACGCGCTGACCGACAATCAACACGGTCGCATCGGCTAATTTATCTTTAATCGCTTTGCGTAACAAAGCATCGGTTTTATAGTCCAGTGCCGAGAAACTGTCATCAAAGATGTATATTTCCGGCTTCTTGGCTAAGGCACGGGCAATGGAGAGACGTTGTTTCTGACCACCCGACACATTGGTCGCACCTTGGGCAATCAGATACTCCAAGCCTTCAGCTTTCTCCGCTACGATCTCATTCGCCTGAGCGATTTCCAATGCTTCAAGAACATCTTCTTCCTTCGCATTGACCGTTCCGTAACGGATATTACTGTCAATCGATCCGGAGAACAACACACCCTTCTGAGGAATGTAGCCGATTTTATCGCGCAGTGTCGTTTGTTTATAGTCGCGGATGTCAATGCCATCGATTTTGATCGAACCGGCCGTTACATCGTAGAACCTTGGAATCAGATTGACAATGGTGGACTTACCGGAACCGGTCGAACCGATAAATGCGGTGGTCGTTCCGGCTTTGGCCGTAAAGGAAATATCGCGAAGCACATCTTCCTGGGCATCGGGATAGCGGAAGTAGACGTTTTCAAACGTGATTTCGCCACACAGTGAACAGTCATTGGTCTTGGGATATTCAGGATCGTTGATGACAGGTTCAATTGCCAATACCTCCGCAATCCGACGCCCACTGACGGCGGCGCGGGGATACATGATAAAGGCCATCGACAACATAACGAAGGAGAACAGCATTGAGGTCGCATATTGAATGAAGGCCAACATGTCACCGACGTTCAGGGTTCCGGCGTTGATGCGATCCGCACCGACCCACACGATCAGAATAGTGGATAAGCTCATAATCAACATGATGCCCGGGAACATGAAGGACATGATCTGTTGAAGAATGGTGTTATTGACCCGGACATCCTCACTGATTTCATGAAATTTCTCTTCTTGGGTGGTTTGAGCGTTGAAAGCCCGAATGACGCGGATGCCGGTCAGATTTTCACGGGCGGCCAGGTTCAGTTTGTCAATCAACTGCTGAACCAGTTTATAGCGCGGTGTCACCAAGGAGAACAATGTGACGATCATAAAGACGAGCAGGGGAATGACCACTGCGAAAATCCAGGACATCGATGCATTGAGGGCATACGCTTTGGAAAAACCGATGATCGCATACAGCGGTGCGGATATCATCATGCGCAGCATCATGGTTATGATCATCTGCACCTGTTGGACATCGTTGGTATTGCGGGTGATCAAAGAAGCTGTGGTGAACTTTTCAAATTCGATAAGGGAGAAATTCTCGATTTTTACGAATAAATCTTTTCTTAGTCGGTTGGATAAGCTTGCGCCGATTCGAGCAGAGATAAAGCTGACCACGATGGCCAGTGCTGTGACCGCAAGGGCAATCAGCAGCATCTGCGTGCCGATTTCAATGATCAGCCCAATATCTTTGGTCAGGATCCCTTCATTGATGATGCGGCTCATATAGTCCGGCAATTCGAGTTCAAGTAAGGTTTGTGAGAACACCAATCCGAAGATCAGTGGGATCTGCCACCAGTAAAATTTTAAATAACTAAATACTTTCTTCATCCGTATTCTCCTTTATTTGATTGGATAAGATGGTATTGGCCTTTTCCATCAGTTGTAACAACAGCACAAAATCGTCTTGCATCACCTGTTTTAGCAAGTCGATCTGCTTATGATACATACTGCAATTGGCCCGAAAGGCTTCCATGGCTTTCGGCTGGATCACGATGCGCGTTTTACGGCGGTCGATCGGATCAAACTGACGGGTGATGTACCCCATTTTTTCCAGTTGATTGAGAATCGGTGTGATGGCAGGCCGTGATAGATTAAGGGCTTTGCTGATTTGAGAGGGAAAGGGTGAACTTTTATTTTGTTCGACGTAATGCGATATCATCATCAGCACCATGATTTCACTGGGCCGCAAATCACTTTGTCTGGGTCGCGGCTTGAAATTATGCATGAAACGATGTATCACTTCGGTGTCTTTGTCTTTATGAAATCCGTGAAACATATCCACCTCCAACTAGTTAAGTAGACTTAACTATTAATCACTATGTATTATACTCCTGTGTTAACAATTGTCAAACAAATAACTCACAAGATTTTTTGGTCAGTTTGACATCCCCTTGTATTTGTTCTATACTTTTAATGTTAAAGGGAGTAAACACCCCAGTGGTTCAGTGTTCGTCAACACGGCGTTTTGCCCGGATACTGTGTGAAGCTTGAGACTTTATCGACGGGTAGAGTCTTTTTTTCTACAAACAAGGAGAAACATGGAAAACGAAAAACAATGGCATACCTTATCAATCGAAGAATCTGTGAAAGATGTGGATGTCCATCAGGGATTGAGTGAAAGTGAAGCGAAAGAGCG
>JANJWY010000052.1 GCA_024709285.1 Erysipelotrichaceae bacterium | reverse complement strand
AAAGAAGAGAAAAAATAGCATAATCAAAAGAAGCCGTAATCGGCTTCTTTACTTTTTACTGGACTTCTTAACCCTTTTCTGGGTTATTTTAAATATGACACCTTTATCGACATTGAATGCGGCAGGAACAAACCCGTAAGCCGTAACAACTTTATGCACGATAGCCAAACCTAATCCGAACTGACCGTCACTTCCCTTTTCATACGCCTTAAACAATTTCGATAAGCGATCGTCTGACATGGCAGGTCCGTCATTGAATACTGACAACTCATTTTCACTCAAAGTAATAACAATTTTACTCTTGGCATACCGAATGGCATTATCCAACAGGTTCTCAACTACTACACGCCACGGTTCCATCGACCCGGTATATGAAACGCGCTGCAAGTTCGTTTCGATTTTAATTTCAGGACGAATGACTTTCAGAGACAATATGGCTTTCGATACGACATCGATCATATCGATTTCTCCTACCTCGACCCCTTCACTCGCCATATATCCCAAACGATTGAGTAACAACAGACTTTGAACTTTCTTCTCAAGACGATTGGCATGCTCGATGATGACATCTACGCTTTTCTCAAGTGTTTCATAAGGATAAACACCATCCTTAATGCTCTCACCATATGACTTGATGGTTGCAATCGGCGTTTTCAAATCATGGGATATATTATGAATCATTTCCTCTTTCAGTTGCTCAGATCGTTTGATTTCTACTTGCATAGCAACCAATGCCGAAGCAACTTCTCCGATTTCATCTTTTCGGTCTACTTTCAGCTCTGCATCTTCGCCATGCCTGATTTTTTCTATATAAGCCCGAATCTGATTGAGCGGATGAATCAGATAAGCAACCCAAATCATCAAAAGGAAAAACAAAACACTAACGACAATGACCATGATATTAACGACACTGTTGAGCAACGTCGTTTTAAATTCATCGCGATACGAGCTTGATATCGTCGATGCAATGGCCGTAGACATGTTTATCCGGGATATCGTATATAGAATCTTTTGATTGTCCAATAATGAAATATAATCACGACTGCTAATCTGCTGATTATATGCATTCTGCTTTAATTCCTCGATTAAATCACTTGAAAGCGAGTCAACATTCGAACTGGCTAAAATCGTACCATCATCATTGAAAATGATATGTACGATATTGGGATCATTTCCTCCAAACAGCGCTTCCGTCGGAACACTCAGACGATAATTATAGACAATATTTGATTGTGTGCGCCGTATGATGCCATACATTTGACTGCGCACAAAGCCATCGATATTCCATGAAAGAAACATAAAGAAAAACGAAACGAAAAACACAATGAAAAGAAAGACGATTCCAAACAGCTGCTGAGTCAGCGAAAACTCTTTTAACAATCCGCGGAATTTCATCAGCCCAACCGATACCCGAATCCGTAAATGGTATGAATGCTCAGATTCGGCATTTTTCTGCGCAAGCGACGCAGCGTATCATCAACGACCCGATCAGACCCATAATAATTGGTCTCCCAGACTTTCGTCAAAATCTGTTCCCGGGAAAAGGCTGTGCCTTTATTTTTTATAAACAACATCAATAAATCAAATTCCTTCGTAGTCAATTCAAGCTCATCACCATTATCAAAAACTTTACGCTGTGTTTCATCAACTTCATAACCATCAATATTAATTCGTGTAATCTCATCTTTATACACCCTGCGCATGATATTATTCACTCTTAAAACTAATTCTTTCGGAGAAAAAGGTTTGGTTATATAATCATCACTTCCCTTTTCAAGACCGATGATACGATCAAACTCTTTATCACGGGCAGACATGAAGATGACCGGAACTCCGGGCGACTGAATTTTTATCGCCTCGATCAAATCAAAACCGCTTCGGTCATCAAGCATGATATCTAAAATCCACAATGAAACATCATCATCTCCCACATGGATCGCAGCCTGATCATAGGTCAGATATGAACGCACTTCATAATTCTCTTTTTCAAGATAGCGCTTTACCAGTTCATTTAAATCTTTTTCATCTTCTACTACACATAAAACCCGTTTCATAGCGACACCTCTTTGCACTATCATACCAAAAGAAAAGGACTCTTTAAAGTCCTTTAGAATTAATCAGCTCTACTACTTCGGAAACCAGTCTTACACAAAGCTCTTCACTCTGCGCTTCTACCATCACGCGTACCAAGGGTTCTGTACCTGAAGGACGAACCAGAATGCGTCCATTGCCATGCAATTCCTCTTCGAGCTTACGTATGATTTCCTTGAGACTGGCATCCTCCATGACCGCCTGCTTATCATTGACACGGACATTTTTTAACAGCTGAGGGAAAATAGCGACCGGTTCGGTAAGTGAAGCCAACGACTGACCGGTATCCGCCATGACTTCCAGCAGTTTCAACGCTGTTAAAAGACCGTCACCCGTTGTCGCATGATCTTTAAAAATGATATGACCGGACTGCTCTCCGCCCAGTTTCACATCCTGAAGCAACATCTGTTCGTACACATATTTATCGCCAACCTGTGTCTGTATAAAATTGATATCCTCTTTTTCCAGAGCTTTATATAAACCCAGATTGGACATGACCGTCGTTACGATCGAATTCTTATTGAGTCCGTGATACTTTTTCAAATGTAAGCCACAGGCATACAGAATCTTATCGCCATCGATGAGATTTCCAAACTCATCCACAGCAATCAGACGGTCGGCATCACCATCAAATGCAAATCCGACATCCGCGCCAGACTCAATTACGGCTTTCTGTAAATGGGCCGGGTGAGTCGAACCACATTCCGTATTGATATTGATACCATCCGGATCATTGTGTAAGGTAATCACGTCACAATGAAGGCGATTCAACATCTTTTCGGCTGTAGCTACGGCCGATCCGTTGGCACAGTCAATCACAATACGCTTTTTTTGACAATCGAAATCAAACAGTGAAGCCATCCAGTTCAAATAGTTATCCAATCCTTCGGAATAATCAAAGGCTTGGCCGATTTTCCCGTCACAAACAAAATCAACAGACATTTCCCCATCGATGTAACGCTCGATTTCATCTTCAATCGAAGCCGAAAGTTTACTTCCGTTTTTGTCAAACACTTTTATGCCATTGTCATAATATGGGTTGTGTGAAGCCGAAATCATGACTCCACAGTCAAATCCTTCACTTTTTACCAGATAAGCAATCGCCGGAGTCGGTGCTACCTTCAATGTATAAACATCACATCCGGCAGCGGTTGCTCCTGCGGTAATTGCTGCTTCAAACATGGTCGATGATATCCGTGTATCCCGGCCGATCAGGATACGGCCTTTCGATTCCTTTGAAAATAAGTATCCTAAATAACTTCCGACAGCAAAAGCCGTCTGAACGGTCAATGTCTCATTCGCTTTGCCGCGAATTCCGTCTGTACCAAAATATTGCCCCACGCTGACTCTCCTTCTTAACGGATGACTTCTATGGAAATGACTTGCTTCTCAGGTGTAAATCTGACCAGCGTAGTACCGCCATCCACATAGACAATAACATCTTGCAATCCTAATTCAATATTTAACATATCGATGTAAACTTCCATATTATCCGCTGTTATATTTGCGATATTTTCCTCAGTACCAAACAACTCTACGTTAGTATAGGCATCTTCAGGATCCACGATCGTGAAACGGTAGCCCTTAATATTATTGCGATAACGAATCATAACATTTTCAACGATCCGTTTGACTCCATCACCCAACTTGATTTCCATGTTTACCTTTGTAACGCTGGATTTACGTACACCGCTAGGCAAAGTTACCGTATAAACCAGATTGGTATCGCCGGTCAGCGTAGTAGCATTGATGGGTATACGTAACTCATCGATCTTTGCCAACACCGATTCAGGCGCATAAAGCGTTATCGAATTGTGATCCATCGTGATTGATGAAATCGCTTTTCCATTTGGTATTTCTCCAACAGGATCAACGATTACCGGAACCGTCTTCGAAGGAGATGACACATTAACAGTGACACTGACTTCCGCCGGCATGATGTCCGCCATGACGCGATTACCCAGTTGATCATAAGCGACGATCGGAACCTTCTTTGTAAAGCTCTGAGTTACTCCGGATACATCGATAAAGGCTTTAACAAAAGCGATACTGTCTAAAGTGCTTTGTGATGCACGGACGATGATTTCACTGAGCTCAAGCTGCGGTTCACCAAGCACATATTCCAAATCCATTTTATTGACGTTGACAAAGTCATAATCCAAGATAAATTTTGCGGAAACTTTCCGTGTAACCGTGACGATTGCCGTCGAAGGTGTTACAGCAACGTTAACGCGAGGCGAAAAATCAGTCGCAATCAGATTGATCTGATGAACGCCTTCTGTCAAACCAGTCAAATCAGCAACGACTTTATAGCCGCCCTGATTCTTAGTCATTTGTATGTCCGCAAGTTCGCCGACCAGCAATGCATTCACTGTCACAGGCAAACCGGAGATTTCATAAACTTCGTTATTGGCAATGACCGTAAGCGGAATGTCCGGGATTTCCTCGCCAGATCCGCTTATCCCGGCACTGAAAATATCAGAACTGCCAAAATTAATCGTTGCATAAAGCAATATGGCTAAAACCAAAGAAATCGGTTTACCAAAACGCGGATTAAAGAGCAGCTTATCGACCCATGCACTCAACCAGCGGACGACCCGCAAAACAGATAGTTCAACACTGGCATAAGTTTTTGCGACCCGTTGACTTTGACTGGCAATGCGCTTAGCAATTTCCACTCTTTCGTCTGAAGACTGACGTTGCGGTCCCTTTGTCATGTCTGCTCACCTCCTGTCTTATCATCAATATCCTTGATTTCGATTTCATCCAACTGTAAATCAAGGGATAAATCATCATCCTTCAGCTCTGCGACTTCAGGCGTTACAACCACCGGATCTTTCTTCACTGGTTTTCTTTTGAAACGTTTAAACAATGTATCTGCACCCGACTCTTCCTTTTTCGCTGCCGGAGCAATGATTTCCTTAGCAGATAACGGCTGATCCCCAATCATCTCGGGTTCAGCTTCAACGACCGGAGTCTTACCATCCTTAAAAGAAAAAGGCATCCAACGTTCTTCCTGAGTCGGTTCATACTTCAAATCTGTTTCCTGATTCATGATCATGCGATGCAAATACTCATGTAATTTCGTCTTTGTGACAGGTGTCAGTTTTCCTTCTTCAGCAATCGACACTTTACCGGTTTCTTCCGAAACAATGATCGTAATCGAGTCGGTGATTTCGCTGATACCGATCGCCGCACGGTGGCGGGCTCCGTAACGCGAAGGTAATTCCATATTGGTCGGCGGAAAATAGGCAGAGGCACAGGCAATCCGGTCGCCCTGTATGATGACCGCACCGTCATGAAGAGGTGTCGAAGTAACAAAGATCGAACATAACAGTTCAGATGTTACGACCGAGTTCATCGGCGTTCCGGGTTTTATATAATCCGACCATGAATGTGACTGGTCTAAGGTAATCAATGCTCCGGTCTTACTCTCCGATAATTTCATTGTAGCACTGACGAGTGAGTCGATCAGCTGTTCACGTTCGTTACCGGATAGCGCATTTAAGCGGGAAAACACACTGGATTTACCCAAGCGCTCCAACAATCCGCGGATTTCCGGCTGAAAAATGATGATAACTGCCAAAAAGCCCCATGTAACAAACATATCGGCCAGCCATGCGACCGTACGGAAATTGAAAAAGGTAGCAATTGATTTTATAAATAAGACAAGGATGATCCCTTTAAAAATCTGGATCGTCCTGGAATTGTTTCTGACGATTCGGATAGTGTAGTATAACAGGATCCACATCAAAACGATATCAAAGAACATGCGAAGTGCCTGAATGATCGTTTGAATGGTTGAATAATTCAACATGGTTCGTCCTCCTTTAAGCAGATTTAATTATATCACATCTTGGTTTGTTAAAAAACCTTACTTTTCGCTGCCCCAAAGCACCAAGAAATCAACTGTCATTTCGATTTGATTTTCCTTGGTGACCGTTGCCATGCCATCATCTTTCTGAAATCCGTAGGAACCAAACTGAGAGTGATTTCCCCCTTGAATGACATAAAACTCCGAGTATGGTGAAAATTTCTCTTGAGCATCCGCGAAAGCGGCTATATTCAGAATCTTATCCGATGAACCACGGATAGAAATCATCCGGAGGTCACTGTCAGAGAAATCTGCTGACGGATAGGATGCCAGAAATCCGACTCCGGCAACTCTGTCTTCACTCTTTGCCATTTGTGCCCCCATGACACCACCCAGCGAGTGACCCACGACATACCACTTTTTTGTATCTTCATATTTATCCATCCAGGCTTTCCCGGCATTAATATCAAATACAGCCAAGTGAAAAGGAAAAGAAACGATAATGACCCTTTGGCCTGATTCTTGAGCCAACCGATATCCCAAAACGGCATATGCCCGATAATCGACTTTACCTCCGGGATATATGATCCATCCGACACTGTCATCAACTTCAGGTGGAGTGATAACCAACGCTGTCTTCATGCCTATTTTCTCTTCAACGATCATTTCACTTTGACGTTCGATTAAAGCCGTTGCTTCATCGGCCGGTTTATAGTGTTGAAACAGATAAACCGTTACCGCAAATATCAATATCGCAATCAACGTTATGATTCTGAAATATCTTGCTCTTTTGTTTCTGTTGTTTTTCATGACTCTCTCCTCAACGGGTAAAAAACCCATGCATCAACCAAATTTGTCTTCTCTTTATAATATTGTCATACTCTTGTATTATACCCCATCTTTGATTACAATGTACAAAGGAGACCAACATATGAACGAATCGATTGTTACTTTGACCCTCGAAAATAAGACCGTCATTCTCGTTAAAACCGCTCATGTTTCTGCGCAGAGCGTTTTGGACGTGAAGCAGACGATTGAAGATATAAAACCGGCTACCGTGTGTATCGAACTTGATGCACAACGGGCGAAAGCTTTTACTGAGAAACAATCTTGGGAAAATGTGGATATCATATCCGTCATCAAGAAGAAACAAGCCGGATTTTTACTGACAAATCTGATATTGAGCTCATATCAGCGTAAGTTGGCAAAACAATTGGACATTTCGGTCGGAGCAGAAATGATGCAGGCCATTTCAAGTGCTAAGGAAATCGGTGCACGAGTCAAATATATCGACCGAAACATTCAGACGACGTTTATGCGGATCTGGCGGAGTCTGGGATTATGGGAGAAAGCCAAACTTCTGACAGCACTTATTTCAAGCATGTTCAGTGAAGAAGAAATCACGGAGGCCAAGCTTGAAGAACTCAAACAGTCGGACATGATCGAATTGGCTTTGAAAGAAGTCGGTGGAAAATTCCCTTCCATAAAGAAGGGATTGGTTGATGAGCGTGATCAGTATATGGCACAAAGCATCAAGCAGGCTCCCGGAGATGTCGTAGTCGCCATCATCGGTGCCGCCCATGCTCCCGGCATCATCAGAGAGTTAAATCATACACACAGCTTGGCTGAACTTGACAAAGTTCCGGACCGGACATGGCTGAGCAAAGCTTCCGGATGGCTGATTCCGGCATTGATCCTCGTTCTGATTTTGATTACATTCAGTTTTGATTCATCCATCGGCATGCGCCAAGTCATGACGTGGATCATCCTTAACGGCGGATTATCCGCCTTAGGAACGGCATTGGTCCTAGGCCATCCCCTTTCCATACTCACAGCTTTTGTGGCGGCTCCGATCAGTTCATTATCCCCATTGCTTGCGGCTGGCTGGTTTGCCGGAACCGTGGAAGCCATTGTCAGAAAACCGATGGTATCTGATTTGGAAAGAATCAGTGAGGATGTGCATACAGTGAAAGGATTTATGTCCAATCGCTTTCTGCATGTATTATTGGTCGTGATGAGTGCAAACCTGTTTTCCTCCATCGGAACCATACTATCTACGATGGAAATCTTCCGAAACTTCTTTGAAACGATATTCTAAAGGGCGAATGACTCGCCCTTTTACTTCCATAAATCGAAAGGATACATTCCTTCTGCTTTCATCCTTGCCAATGCTTCAACGACCATCGGCTTGTCCTCGCGATAAGTAACCCCAAACCATCGATCCGGTGAAGTAAGCATTCTCACCTTAAACTGACTTTCCGCCAAACCTTCACCCACGGCCGTAGGCAATACATGTTCGCATTTGAGCGGATTGCTTTCAAGCTCTTTTTCTAAAAAGCGTCTGAACACAAACTGAAAGTAAGGAAACACTGCAGGGGTGAATCCCCAATAGTTCATTGATACCTGACTTTTCGGATCGATATCAACCATTTGACCATCGACCTCCACCATTAAGACACCATCGATGTAACCGATTTTCGGTCTTTCGACAATCTTGTTCAAATACCCATCCTTATTTTCGCAAACGGCACGCGTGACCATCCCGGAATGAGTGACCGTATTTTCCAAAACATAACCCACCATGGCATATTCATCATCCCTGATCTGATTACTCAAATAATCAAACATGATTTTAAATGAACGTTTCCCGTAATAGTCATCCGCATTGATGATCATAAACGGACCGGACAGAATATCGCGGCACGCCAGTAAAGCATGAGTAGTGCCCCAGGGTTTTTCACGTCCCTGCGGATATTCAAAGCCGCTCGGCAAGTCATTCATGTTCTGATAGGCATAAATGACATTCATATGCTTGCGGATCTTCGATCCCAAGGCTTCCTCAAAGGCTTTTTCATGTTCGCTTCGAATGATCAGAACGACTGTTTCAAAACCCGCTTCCTTTGCATCATATATCGAAAAGTCAATGATGCTTTCACCATTGTTACCGACAGTATCGATTTGCTTAAGACCGCCATACCGACTGCCCATACCGGCAGCAAGAATGACCAATACTGGTTTTTCCATAATACCTCCATTTACTGACATACGACAAATGTTTAATATTCTTATATCCACTAAATTATAGCGAAATTCATCACAAAGTTAAACATAAAAAGCACCTTTCGGTGCATTAATGACAAACTGGTGCCGCTACCCAGAATTGAACTGGGAACTGAGCATTACCATTGCTCCGTTTTACCATTGAACTATAGCGGCATAGTGCATAAACAATGATAATAAAAACAGGCCAAAATTGCAACCCTTTTTATTAAAAACTACCAATTCTTTAAATGCCAGTAAACCTTGGATACCGGCAATCCCATCACCGCATAATAGTCACCGCGGATCGCGGAAATAAAGGTTGCGGCCAGCCCCTGAATGCCGTACGCCCCTGCCTTATCCATCGGTTCACCACTGTTAACATAATTGTCAATTTCATTTTCATCCAGAACACAAAAATCCACTTCCACCACCGAAGAAAACATTTTGACTTTGTCTTTGTCCATCAGACATACTCCGGTAATGACTTGATGGGTACGGCCGGACAACTTTCTTAGCATATTCTTAGCATCTTCATTATCCACCGGCTTGTTGAGTACTTCATCATCAATCAAAACAATGGTATCGGCACCGATGATCAAAGCCTGGGGATGATGATTCCAAATGGTTTGTGCCTTATGCAACGCTAATTTCTCGATTGCTTCAACTCTGCTTACCGATTCATCCAAAATTTCATCGATATCCGCTTCCCGCACCTTAAAATCAACGCCGCACAGCGCGAGCAACTGTTTTCTTCTTGGTGATTTAGATGCCAGAATGATTTCCATGAATTTTCTCCTTCAACTTACGATTAATGGCCTGAGGAACAAATTTTTCGGCATCTCCCCCGGATACGACCAGATTCTTAACGACAGAAGATGATATAAAGGATAATTCCGGCGTGGCAACCAAAAATATCGATTCAATCGTATCATCCAGCATCATGTTTGCGGTTGACTGCTGCAATTCATATTCATAATCCATGACGGCTCGAATGCCGCGGATCAACACCGACGCATGTAAGCGCCGACACAAATCGACGGTCAATCCTTCCGAGGCTACCACAGATACATTGGGTAAATGCCGTACGGCTTCCTCAATCATTTCAATCCGCTCATCAACCGAAAAAAGTACCTTTTTATCCGGATTGACCATAATGGCCACGACCAATTCATCCGCAATTTTTGCGGCTCTTTCAATGATATCCATATGACCGTTGGTCAAAGGATCAAATGTTCCGGGATAACATGCCTTCATAAACCCTCCGCTAAAAAAAGGCCCAGACGAGCCTAATCAACAAATAAACCCTTATCCAGAATTTCGATGACCTGATCGACAACATAATCAAAATCGTTGGTTTCTTTAAACATGACCCAGTTTAACCCGATAAAATTGGATATGCCCATTAAGATAAAAGCAATGACTTCCGGATCATATACTTTCATTTGATCATTTGCCTGAGACACTTCGATTTGAGACATATAATTTTGAGCAAATTTTGTATAGTAGTCAATAAACAACCGCTTATCGATATATAAGGATTCCCAAATGATATTATAAATATGCTTATGATCATTGATGAAGTGCAAGAAAGCCTTCAGACCGGCCCGCTCAGCTTCTTTTCTGGTCGAACATTTCTTGACTTCCTTGGCAATATGCATACGGATGCGATGGCTGTATTGAAGTAACAAATAGCAATACAGACTCATTTTATCCTCAAAATAAATATAAAAAGTCCCGGGAGCGACATTGGCCAATCCCGTAATATCGTTAATGGATGTACCATGGTAACCCTTTTTATAAAACAGCTGTTCAGCAGCGTTGGTCAATCGATCCAGCGTTGCCTGTCCGCGTTTTGTTTTGGGTTGATTTACTAAAGATTGCATACACACACTCCTAGGGCTGCACCTATAATATCATGATGCACAAATAATGACAATGAACTATCCAATCTTAAATGTTACATGATCTGCAAGTACATATCCTAATACCAGGGAAGTAAACAAATATGGCTTTTCATACATCGATGCATGACCGGAATCGGGAATGATCACAAATTGGGCATGGGGAATCTGACTTACAAGAAACTGTTGTTCAGCTATCGGAGTGATATAGTCATTTTCACAGCCGACAACCAAAGTCGGAACTGAAATTTTGTGAATATCTTGGGACACATCATGAAATTCAGCACTGTCCGTCAGGCGGATCATCGCATCGGTGAACGCCGGATTGCTGAAGAGCGGTACCAAAATCGACTTGCGTTGCTCGATCCAAGCCGCATTCTTCGTAAAAAACTGCGGTGAATAAATTGTCGGTATCGTTGTGGAATAATAGGCTTCCCCATCGGCTGCAGCTTTATTCCATGCATAACCGATTTCCCTCAGCCATGGTGATGTTTTGGCCGTGGTATTAAACAACAACAAACGTTCGACACGCTGCTGATAAGCAAGAGCGAACTTCATCGCAACTTCACCGCCATAAGATATTCCAAACAAATATACTTTGTCCAGTTTTAAGTGATCAACAAGTCCCTTGATCACTTCCACCTGCAACGACTGATCATACTTCTGCCCCACCAGCTTACTTGAATTTCCTTGATCCAACATATCCACTAAAATCAGACGGTTGTACTGACTGAAAGATTTAACAAAAGACTGCCAGCTGACCGTTGACATCATGATGCCATTGAGAATGATGAGTGGTTTCCCTTCTCCATACGATTCATAATAAACCGAATACTCTTTAAATTGAAAGGTAGCCATCAGATGATTCCGATTTCCTTTGCCTGCGCATATAATTCTTCTCTGAACTTCGGATGAGCGACTTCGATCAGTCTTGAAACCCGCTGGCGGATGTTTGTGCCTCGCAATGCCGCAACACCGTACTCCGTAACCACAAAATCAACATCATTGCGTGATAGTGTGACCGCTGCGCCTGGCTTGAGTTGCGGGACGATTTTTGAAATCTCGACTCTTTCCCCTGTATCATCTTTGACCATCGCCGTCGAGTACAGAGCGATAAATGATTTACCGTTTTTGGCTTTCTGAGCGCCGACCGCCGTATCTGCCTGGCCGCCGGTACCACTGAACTGAACTGAACCGATCGATTCTGAACAGCATTGTCCGGTCAGATCGATTTCAAGAGTCGTATTGATTGAAATCTGATTATCATTTAGCCCAATGATATGCGGATCATTGACATAATTGCCATCTAAAATCATCACTGAGGGGTTTTGATCGATGAAGTCATACAACTCCGACGATCCCAAAGCAAAGGTGCATACCATTTTCCCGCGATGCAGCGATTTTTTTGATCCGTTGACTACACCCAGCTTCGCCAACTTCATAAGACCGGTCGTGAGCATTTCGGTGTGAACGCCCAAATCCTTCTTGTCGACAAGAGCATTGGCTACAGCATTGGGAATTCCGCCGATACCAAACTGAATGCAATCACCATCCTTGACATAATCGGCAATAAACTGGCCGATTTTCAGGTCTTTATCATTAATCGGTGCTTCCGGAAGTACCGGAACCGGATAATTCGATTCTATGATATAGTCAATGTCCTTCACGTGGACTTCCAAATCACCATACGTCTTCGGCATGTTGGGATTGACTTCCAAAATGACCAAATCCGCTGCCTCGATCATGCGTTTTTCATAGGTATTTCCGGTTGATAAAGAAACAAACCCGTGTTTGTCCACCGCACTGCAACTGCCGACATAGATATTCGGTTTGACAAAGTCCAACCGTTTTACTCCGGCCAAATGCAAGTGATTGGGAATAAAAGAGATATTGCCGTTTTTGTGGGCTTTGCGTAAAGCCGGTGAGTAAAACCACCCATCCACAAAAAACTTATCCTTATACTCTTCCTTCATAAATGGGAAATCCGACATCGGTAAGCAATTGGTTACTGTTACATTGCTGATGCGATGAGCAATCGTATGTAACTGTATCAGAAAATCATGTGCTTCACCGGCACCTAATCCGGTAACGATCACATCGTCTGACTTTACCAAGGCCAATGCTTTTTCTACTGATAACACTTTATTTGAATAGTCCATAGCGTCCTCCCAATGGAATATGCGGGAGAGAAGACTCTCCCGCATTAATAAAACTTATTTGCCTAACAATGCGTCGATCGATTTCAATCCGTCAACAACAGCCCAATGCGTCGGAGCCGTAGGATCAACTTTCGAAAGATTCATTTCTTGAGTACCGGCACGTAATCCGTTACCGTAGTCGATTTGTCCGCCAAATGGGTTATTGATCGGTGCTGATTCCATAGCATCCATGTATTTTTCCCAAGTGATGACATCATCTTCTTCTAAACGGCGTAAGCCTTCAGTAAAGAAGTGAGCGGCGATCCACCCGGTCATAGCATAAGCGTTTGCGGCATAATCCGGAGCTGCTGCTGCGAATTTCTGCAGTTCAGCCATACGGTCGCCTTCAAACGAAACCCAGCCATTACCGTAAACATCAAACTTACCGGCAATTTCGTTTTCGAATTGTTGAGCGATTACCGGAGCAACGTTAACATATGTCGTAATAACATCTTTGTCAACGCCTTGAGCAGCCAATTCTTTAACGATCGTACCGATGGTTGCCTGAATAGCAGCACCAATAATAAAGTCAACGTTGGCTTCTTTGATGGTTGTAACTGCAGCGGAAACATCGGTAGCACCGGCAGTAACTTGAGCTTCAACCAATGTCAAACCCAATGCGGTGGCTTGTTTTTGAGCTCCCCACAATAAGTCTTTACCAGCATCATCATTGGTATAGATGACACCGATCTTTTTAGCACCGGACAATGCAACAGCACGGGCAACCATGATTTGGCCTTCTGTTCTGTAAATCGGTTGTACCGGCATGATTCCGCGGTCGCGGCCTTCTGCTTTATCATTATACAACTGACCGATACCGGTAGCAAAATAAACTGCCGGGATACCGTAATCTTTTAAGTCTTCCAAGGTAGCACCAACGACCGGTGTACCAAAGTGACCGACGATAGCAAATACTTTTTCATCTTCGACCATCGTTTGTAAGCAGGCTTTCCCTTTGATCGGATCAAATTCGTCATCTTGGTGTAAGAAACGGACCGTACGGCCATTGATTCCGCCGGCATCATTCAAAACCTTCAAATAAGCTTCAATACCGGCAATAAACGGTACGCCGACCGGAGCAAATGCACCGGAAGTTGCCGCACAGTTGGCAATCAGGATTTCCGTATCGGATACACCCTGAGCAGCTTCTTCTTTTTCTGCAGGTTGACAAGCGGCTAAAGACGCCGTTAACAGTGCAACTGCCAGAAGAACTAATAATTTCTTAAACATCACTTTTCCTCCTTG
>JANJWY010000013.1 GCA_024709285.1 Erysipelotrichaceae bacterium | reverse complement strand
TTTTCCTCCTAAGGTTGCAAAATGTCTTCATCACCGATATCTTCGAGTGAATCAAATACGGTGGCTAATTGGTCGATGGCTAGCAGCAGTGAATCGACTTGAACGCCGATTTCTTCGTCTACGACCAAATCCTCGTCGATGTCATCGAGTGAGTCGACCGTTGATTTCAGTCGGTCGATCTGTTCAATCAGTTCATCGACTTCGACATGGGTCTGATCATCCCTGCGCCACCTTCCGCACCCGACAAGTAATATGGCTATCAGGATGAGTATCATCGTTTTTTGCATAGGTTACCTTCTTTCTGAGTTCATTATAGTCGTTGTGTTGGGATTTTTCATCGGACAAATCTAGGCAAATCTGTGGCAGTTGTTTATTTTTCAGTGATTTTGTGGTTCACTATAGTTGTTTGGAGGGTCGTGTATGAGTAAGAGGATTTACATTGCGGATGATGATGCCAATATCCGTTTTATCATTGGCAGTTTTCTTAAAAATGAGGGTTATCAGGTGGAAGAGTTTGAAAGCGGTGATGCTCTGTATGAGCGCTTTTTGGCTGTTCCATGTGATTTGATCATATTGGATATCATGATGGAAGGTCGCGATGGGTTGACGATATGTGCGAAGCTTCGTGAGAGTCATTCAGTATTGATAATCATCGTCTCGGCGTTGGACAGTGAACTGGATCGCATTACCGGCATTACGTTGGGCAGTGATGATTATTTGGTCAAGCCGTTTTCGCCGGTGGAATTGGTGGCGCGGGTCAAAGCACTGTTTCGGCGGGTCGATTTGGATAGAAAAGTCGTTTCTGCGGATATTCTTGTGGTTGGGGATATGCGTATCAATGTTAAGTCGCGTGACTGTTGGATTGATCAGAAGAAAGTTGATCTGACGCCGACGGAGTTTGCTTTGCTTACATATATGTTTCAACATGCCGATCAAGCAGTTTCGCGTCAGCAATTGCTTAAGCATGTGTGGGGTGTGGAGTGGGATGCGGATACGCGGGCGACCGATGATATTTTGAAGCGCTTGCGTAAAAAACTGGTGGACAGTCGGGTGAAGGTGGAGTCGGTTTGGGGCTTTGGATTTCGCTTAGCGGTGGAGAATGAACATGAAAAGTCTGAAAAGTAAGATTTCTACCCCGGTCATTACCATGATCGTCATCATTCCGATCATAATTATGATTTTGTTTAATCTCGGAGCGCGGTTGTATGTCAATAATCAGACGGCGTTGGAGTTGAGCAATGTAGTTAACAATATTCGCAATTGGTCGTCAACAGTGTTGAATGAGGATGAGCCTTTTGATGGGAATATTCCGCGGCTGACACTGATTCGCAATGCACTTCAGATTTCGCGGTTTTCGATGAATACGGAAATCGTGATTGTCAATGATCGTGACAAAGTGATATTTCCCAGAGATTATTCGGATACATTTCTGTCGGAGACGTTGATTTCGCGTGCATTGAGAAATGTTGATAAGGAAAATGAAGTTACTCGTTTTCGCAGTGGCGGAAGGTCGTATATGTTTATCTATGAGGAAGTGGCCAGTTCTCCTTCGAACTATCGGGTTTTGTTTTTGGCTTCTGCCGCTTCGGCAGATGGTCTGATTCGGATGATGAATTTCATTCTGATTGTTATCCTTTTGGTTTCAACGTTGATTGCTATTGCTGTTGTATTGTCGGTTTCCAAGAAAATATCTCAGCCGATCAATGATGCGGTTGTCGCTTTGGATCAGGTGGCGTTGGGTAAGTGGGTGACGGTGGATGTTTTAAGTGATACAAAGGAAATCGATGCGTTGATTTCGGGGATGAATCGGATGAGCAAGCAATTGGATCAGTCTGAGCAGATGCAGAAATCTTTTTTACAGAATGCTTCTCATGAACTGCGGACGCCGTTAATGTCGATTCAGGGATTTGCGGAGGGTCTGCGTCAGGGGATCTTTGTTGATCCGGTGGATATTGGTCGGCGGATTGGGGATGAGTCGGTTCGTTTGCGTGACTTGGTGGATCAGTTATTGACTCTTTCGAGGATTCAAAGCGGTGAGTTCAAAGCCGATATACGTTTGTTGAATATTAGCAATTGTATTTCCGATGTCTTGTTGAAGTTTGAAGGTTTGGCTGCAGTTGCAAACAAGCAGTTGATTTTTGATCAGGCATTGAGTGATGTCATGGTGCTTGCCGATGAGAGTTTACTGTCTATGGCCCTGTCAAATCTGTTGAGCAATGCGCTTCGCTATGCGAAATCAACGGTTTCGATAAAAGCAGCCGTCCATGGCACAAAGATTTCCATTATAGTGAAGGATGATGGTCAAGGGATTGATGCGGTTGATTTACCTCATATATTTGAGCGTTTCTATAAGGGAAAACAAGGTCATTTCGGTTTGGGATTGGCGATTGTGCGCAGTTGTGTTGATTTAATGCATGGCGAGGTTGTCGCTTATAATGATTCAGGTGCCGTGTTTGAGATTCGTCTGAATACTAAAAAATGAGTGATATCACTCATTTAAGCAGGTAGGCCAGAAGTAGTTTCATCGATGATTCGATGGCATCTTGGTGGGTTCGTTCCATGCCGTGGGAGGCATGAACGCCCGGTCCGATCAAGGCGCCTTTTATATTCTGTCCGCCTCGTAAAGCTGCGCTTACATCGGAGCCGTAATATGGATATATATCGACAACGTAGTTACACTTCTCACCTTTAGCCAAGTCGATCAGGCGGTTGACCATGTCATAATCATACGGTCCGGAGCTGTCCTTAGCACAGATGGAAACATCGTATTCGGTACATGCCAAATCTTTTCCGATGCATCCCATATCCACCGCGAGCATTTCTTTGATGTTCTGAGGAATCCAGGAAGTTCCATGTCCGGTTTCTTCGTAGGTCGAGATGATGAAGGTGACATCGTGTTTGGGTGTAAGGTTGTTGGAGCGTAGGGCTTTTAGAACGCCAAACATAATGGCCACGGATATTTTGTCGTCGAGGAAGCGCGATTTGATAAAGCCGCTGTCCGTGATGGTGGTTTTAGGGTCGATGGCTACGAAATCGCCGTTACCGATGCCTAATTTTATAACGTCATCTTTATTTTTCACACATTCGTCCAAGCGGATTTCAATGGTGTCAATGTTGCGGGTTGCGCTGTCCGCCTCTTTATAGACGTGCATGGATGGCGTGGTGGATAGGATGGTTCCTTGAATGTGTTTGCCATCGCGTGTAATGACGGTACAATATTCGCCATCCAGGGTATGGATGATGGGTCCGCCGATATTGGTGACAAGCAGATTTCCGGAGGATGTGATGGATCGTACCATCAGTCCGAGGGTATCGGTGTGTCCGGAGACGCCAATGGCATAGTTGCTATCGTCACCTTGTACATGAATCATTAAGTTACCTTTGGGTGTTATTTCGCATTTATAACCCAATATTTCAGCTTCACTTTGTAACCAGCGAATCGCATGGTGCGTATAGCCGGTCGGACTGGGAATTTCTAACAATGCCTTCGCAAAGTTCATGGTTTCTTTAATATCAAACATTGTGCACCTCATCCGCATCCAAGATATAGACGCCTTCTTTTTGATCATTTTCGTTCAGATAGACTTTGACGATTTCACTGATGGAGGTCGGTACGTTTTTACCGACCACATCGGCTCGGATGGGCAGTTCGCGATGTCCGCGGTCAACCAGTACGGCCAGTTGAATCTGGCGGGGGCGGCCAAAGTGCATGATCCCATCCATGGCAGCGCGGACGGTGCGTCCTTTAAAGAGGACATCATCCACTAAAATAATGATTCGATCTTTCGTGTCGATTTCAATTTGGGGTATGCTAAAGCCCGAGGTATCGATATCATCCCGCCAATAGCGAATGTCGAATTCAACGGTGGGTACGCGTACGCCCTCGAACTGTTCGAGATGATCTGCGAGCCGTTGGGCCAGGGTTGCTCCCCGGGTTTTGATTCCGACTAAAATGATATTTTCGATTCCTTTGTTTTTCTCAATGATTTCGTGGGTCATTCGGATGAGTGACCGCTTGATACTGTTGGCATCCATGATTTCTTTCATAAACGTTACCTCGAGTCTAATTATATCAAATTCACATCTGTTTGGGGAAGTTTGTGTAGCTGAGCTAGAATGATTTTGATTGATAATCACCTTGCTTTGTATGATAATTGGATTAGTGAGGTATATCAAATGAAAAGAAAATGGATGATCGGATTTATTTCGATATTGGTATTGCTTACGTTATCCGCTTGTTTTCCGGGTGGTAGTGAATCAACGACCCGTGTAGCCGGTTTCTTTACAGGGGTATGGCATGGATGGATTGCGCCGCTTTCATTGATTTTGAGTGCATTTAACACCTCGATTCGTTTATATGAGGTGAATAATGTCGGTTGGTGGTATGATTTTGGCTTCTATATGGCCATCATATCGGGCTTTGGCGGTTTGTCTTTGTTTCGAAGGAAGAAAAAATCGTAATCTGAATATTCAAAAAGCGCGATCTGTTGGATTGCGTTTTTTTATGGCCCTATTTAACGGTTTTTCTCTTTCATTTGTGATTGAAATGCGCCTATGATTGTGTTATTATGTTTAAGCCTACGACTTGGCCCGTTGGAGAAACGGTTAACTCATATGCCTTTCACGCATACATTCACGGGTTCGAACCCCGTACGGGTCACCAAGTAGGGGTATAGTTCAATGGTAGAACAGCGGTCTCCAAAACCGTTAATGTGGGTTCAACTCCTACTACCCCTGCCAACGTGCATAAAGTCCACTAAACAGTGGACTTTTATTTTGCGTGACCACATCGTGACCACATTTTCTGGCGATTATTTTAAAGAAAATTCATACTTCAGTTAAATTCATCGTTACTTTTACATTAAACAGACGAATGCTGCACTATTGCATACCCAAATATATGACATTTCTTAAAGTTTTGGGTTGAATCAACTTCCTCAACCATCCATTGCGGATTGATTTTCAACATCTCCATCCAATCATAGACTATGTCTATCAAGTGTACCTCTTCCGGATCTTTCATCCGATAGGGATTGGCAATCTTACTGGACTCCCATGCCAGTGGCTGACTGATCTCTTGTTCATCCACATCGAGTCCTTCATCGATGACCCAATGATCGACACATTCGCCTTGATCGTAGAGTCGTGCCAGGCTTTCAGAAAACTCAAAGGAGTACAGGAAGAATCCGGAAGTGACTAAAACCTTTGTCAAGTGTTTGGATAGTCGGTCATAATCCCTAAGATGTTCATTGGTGATCCCTGACTCATCCAGTTCCATGATGATCCAAAAGCTTTGAGTCTCCACGATACACCAAGTTCGCTCCCACATCTCTCGATCACTTGTTCTATGATAACCCTTGGTTTTAAAGAACTCGTCCATGTATGTCTGAATCTGCTTCCAGTTTTCAGCTCCTCGACGGATTACGATCCTTTCCAAGTTATCGATAACAGGAATACTTGGTGGTATAACCTTCTGAGTCTTTTTAGGCTTCGATTTCTTATTCTCCATTAGAAGCAATACTTCGGATAAATACTTTTGATATCCGAGGTAAATTTTCGCCTTCTCTGTTTCAGGATGATTCACCTTATTTCGCCAATAATCTCTTTTGTTTAACAACTCATCAAGTTTTGATCGATATATCGAAACATTATATTTAGCCGTTTCAAGTTGATATTCCAGCGATTTTCGCTGTTTTCTGCCTGACTCAC
>JANJWY010000246.1 GCA_024709285.1 Erysipelotrichaceae bacterium | reverse complement strand
ACGACCAAAAACTGACTTACTAATTTCATGTTCTTTCCCCTTTTCAATGCACCTTGAGAAAAGGTGCTTTCTTATGTAACTTTAATTCCACTTCTTCTATAATGTCTTCTCGAATAATTAAGATGAACCTTTAATATAACCGATCGCAAAGGCACCTTTACCGGCATTCAAACCGACGATCGGTGATATTGCCTCAATATATGCCGGTTTCTTACCGATGATTTGCTCGACCTGCTTGGCGAATTGTGTCAGATCGTTGGGATCATCCGCATACACAAGACCATAGGTATGAATACCCTTTGCATCCATATCCTCTTTCACTTTCTTCAAAATCAGGCTGACCGCTTTCTTTTGGGAGAGTGTCTTCTTATAGATTTCCCCTTTGCCTTGAGGGTCAATGGAAATGACAGGCTTTAAGTCAAGCTTCGAGAGGATGAATCCCTGAACTTTTGAAACACGTCCGCCACGCAGCATATATTTCAAATCTTTGACACTGACATAAATATGCGTATTAGCAATCGCTTCTTCCGTCTTTTCAACTAATTCCTCAAACGAGAATCCCTGATTGCGCCACTTCGCCAGTTGAGCAACCAATAATCCTTGCGCAACCGAATTCACTTTTGAGTCGATAAGCTTTACTTTCTTACCTTCCAGATTCATCCGGCTGACCACCCGTTGAATATTGTTAAACGTACCACTCATCTTCGCCGAAACAAAGATTCCGATGATTTCATCCGTATTTTGAAGCACTTGATTAAAAATGCGTTCGATGGTTTCAATCGTGGCTTGAGCTGAAGTCGGATTCATCCGATAATCATCCAAATGACGGTAGAACAAATCTGGAGTCATGGTCAGCTTATCCAGATAAACCGTCGAATCAACGATTAAATTAAGCGGAATGACCACGATGTTCTCCTTTTCAAGAAACTCCTTACTGACATCCGCAATAGAATCTGTAATGATGACCGTCTTATTTTTCGCTTGAAACTTCAAATTGGCTTGTAACTGCATGTCATCAATTTTATGTGACAAAACCGTTCCTTCCTTAACCAAGGCTTCCATAACTAATTCCGGTGATTTGGCGTGTAGATGCACTTGAACATGATCATCTTTCGAAGTTACAACCAGTGAATCCCCGTAAGGAGCGAGCAACTGTTGGAAATAGGCTTTGTCTTTTTTGGTTTCCACCAGAAACTGCGAACAGTATTTAAACTCACCGACATTGGTATCCGGATGAATTTCAATAAACTCCTCCATCTGTGCTGCCTTAAATTTTAATGTCTCAAGACTGCCGGTTTTTATAAACTGCGAAATTCCTTCAATAAAATAGTAAAAACCCTTAGCTCCGGCATCCACGACATCATTATCCAACAGGACTTTCAATTTATACTTGGTTTGCTCAACCATTTTTTTCGCTGCGGTCAGCGAGTTTTCAAATATGTGCTCAAACTCACCGGAGATATTGTCTTTCAGCTGATTTGACCACTCTTTCATCACGGTCAGAATCGTGCCTTCCTTTGGTGATGCGACCGCCTCATAAGCATACCTGACCGCACTTTGCGTGGCCAACACAAACTCCTCTTGGGTAATCGATTCCTTATCTCCGATTTCAATCGCCAAACCATTCAAATACTGCGCAAAAATCATTCCTGAATTTCCATAAGCACTTTCCAAAGCAACTTTTGCTATGGAGTCCATGGTCAGTTTCACACTGAGATCCTTTTTGGCATTGGTTAAAATATTCTTCATGGTGAGTGCAAGATTTGTTCCGGTGTCACCATCCGCCACCGGAAAGACATTGATCCTATTTAAATTGTGCTCATTTACGATAAGGTTTTGCGCACCTGAAGCCACAAAGTCATAGAGTCTGTGTCCGTCAATCATATATTTTGTCATAATTTAGTACCCCTTGTGTGAATATTGTACATTCCAGCAAATGCATCGTCAAACAAAGTGAACAATCATAATTGTTGATTGAACTTGTTTTACATTGGTAAAAAAACTTTGATGAGAAGCCACGTTTTTATTAATGAGAATGTTCGTTTGAAGAAAGTCAGATTTAAAATTCCATGGTTCGAACGATGATGGAACCGAGTTTGGTGAACTTATCAATCACTTCTCTGACTTCTTTATCTGCATCAGTAATAAACTCAATTATGATCAAACCTGCATCTGAGCAAAAAGTACGATCATCCGTTGCATTATGCAACCCCAAACGCGTCTTAATAAAACAACCGTACTCCGTCAACAGCTTCTGAACTTGAACCGCATCTTCATTGCGATGCATGACTTGAATTCCCATAATGATTTTCGGCATTTAAAGCCTCCTTTTGATCCATCATCGTTCGATGATAATCATCATTGCCACCTATGCTAACATTCAAAATAAAATTCTTAACAAATATTTCTGATCTATACCTTCTCACACTTTTCTGATGATAATATTCTTGTTCACTTCCTCAAAGCCTGAGCAGTTTACTGTAATTGAAGCCTCACCGGCTCTGCCCATCGAGCGAATGTAAAACACGGCACTGCCCCCAGTGAAGCTGACTATGGATGGTCCGATCAATCTTGCCTGACCGCTCACTGAGATTGAAATCGCGCCTTGGAAGTAGACAAGTTTCTGGCCATTCTGATCCGCTATTTCACATTTGACAATTATGACATCGTAAGTATCCGCTTCTGTAAGAACTTCACGATCAAAACTGACAGACAGTTTCTTATGGGTTACAGCGCTTCGCTTACATTCGATGACTTCATCACCACGCTTACCGACAAAAGTATAAACAACACTTTCACTTCCCCAATTTCCAACATATTTTGTATACATGGATGCACCTTTTTCAAAAGTAAGTTTGTTTAGAGTCATCAGTTTCGCCATAAGCAGTTTTTTGCTTAGCGGCATGTCCATACCATAACGATTGTATGTCACCAAAACATCCTTGATCTGATCAGCAATCTTCTCTGAGTATTGTTCATTGGTTCTGATCTGATTACCGATAAAGTCCGATATGACCAGCGGCTGATTAAAGCCATTGTTCTTAATGACATCATAATTACCCAGCAGAATATCATTTTTATATAATGAAACTGTATCACAATTGGTAAACACAACCACCTGACGCATATTGGACGAAGGATAATCACCCATACTCATCGAAGAATCAACATCCAGATAGATATTCTTCTGCTGTGCCATATAGGTCTTCGCGGCTGTTTTGGGTTGTCTGAACATGTCCAACACACCGTGATGACAGACTTTATCTCCACTGCCAAAATCCTTGTGTGTCTGATAGTCATTCATACACCACCCAATGACACCATTTACCCGGGCATAGCTCAAAGCATCTGAAATGACCTTTGCATGTCGAAGGGCTTGCGAAGTCCTCAGTACCTGATTATCAAAACTCTTCACCGGATACATGTGTCCGTTGTGCTCAGAAATGATAAAAGGTATTTCCGTATTGTTACAAATTTTATCCGGATCCTCACACCCCGCATTTTCTCCGGTATGAGAAAAATCATTGTAAGCATACACATCTTCCAACAGCTCACTGCCCTTAAAATTCCTCACGCCGCTGGTCGGTCTTGAAGGATCAAGACGATGTGCCAATTCATTCGACTTAAAATAAAAGTCATGGCTATCCGCAGATTCATTGATCCGCACACCCCACAAGACAATGCTTGGGTGATTGCGATACTGAACGATCATTTCTTCAAGCATGGTCAACGCATGGTTCTGCCATGATTGATCACCGATGTGCTGCCATCCGGGCAGTTCGGTGAAGACAAGCAGTCCTAACTCATCACAAGCTTTGATAAAATGCTTGGATTGAGGATAGTGAGATGTTCTTACGATATTGACATGAAGGATATTCTTCAATATTTCGGCATCTTTACGTTGCAGACTTTCTACGGCCGCATACCCCATGTATGGATAGCTT
>JANJWY010000228.1 GCA_024709285.1 Erysipelotrichaceae bacterium | reverse complement strand
GCCGTTGGCATCATGTCAATTTTATCCGGAGCTATGGCAACCTTCGCATCGGCAGTCGGTGTGGTCATGCCCACACTGATACCCACGACGGTTAATCTGTCTGAAAGTCTCAACTCCGCGGTAAGCCCGGGAGTTCTTACGATAACCATCGCCGTTGCTTCACATATGACCACCATGAGCCCACTATCCGTCATGGGAGCTCTGGCCTTGGGCAGCATGCCCGCGGGAGTCGATGAGAAGAAACTCTTCAAAAAAATGTATGTCGTTGCATTTATAGCCCTAGCCTTTGTGTCCGTTTTCTTAGGACTCTTGCATCAGATGGGTTTAATTAAATAATGGAGGAAATATGAGTACGAAAGAGTATGTTGCGTCCTATGTACAAAGGGCGAAAGCTGCACAACAGCAAATCCAGTTTTACACCCAAGAACAAATCGATGAGGTTTGTGTAGCCATCGGCTGGGAAGTTTACAATGATCAAAACATTGAAATTTTGGCAAGAATGGCGGTTGAAGAAACTAAGATGGGAAATGTTCAAGACAAAATCACCAAACACAAAAATAAAGTGCTCGGTGTTTTAAAAGATGTCCAACATGCCAAATCCGTGGGATGTATCGAAGTGGATGAAGAAAAGAAAATCAGAAAATATGCGAAGCCGGTCGGTGTCGTTGGGGCATTGACTCCGGTAACCAATCCGACCGCAACCCCTGCGAGCAACGGCATCACAATACTCAAAGGCCGAAATGCAGTCATTTTCGCCCCTCATCCGAAATCCAAAAAAGCAACCGCGATGGCTGTTCAGTTTATGAGAGACGGACTGCGTAAAGTCAATGCTCCCGAAGATCTGATTCAGGTCATTGAAGAACCATCCATCGAAGTCACCGAAGAACTGATGAAACAAGTCGATGTCGTCCTTGCGACCGGTGGCGGAGCCATGGTCAAAGCCGCATACTCCTCGGGTAAACCGGCCTACGGTGTCGGACCGGGAAACTCTGTATCCATCGTTGCTGAAGATGCGGATGTTAAGGATGCTGCCACGAAAATCATGGGTAGTAAAGCCTTTGATAATGCAACTTCCTGCTCAAGTGAAAACTCCATCATCATCCATGAGTCCATCTATGAACAGATGATCGAACAATTGATTTCTCTGGGTGCTTATTTAGTTTCTGAAGGGATGCGCGAACGCCTCTCAATGCATATGTGGCCGGTCAACGATAAGGGCTATCGTTCCATCAATCCGAAAATCATTGCGCAATCCGCACTATCCATTGCCCAAGGCGCAATGCTGCCGGTCAATGACTATGTCAAAGTGTTGCTGGTGGAAGGAAGAGAAGATATTGAATCTGACTTTTTCTCCCAAGAAAAACTGTCACCGGTGCTCACCGTCTTTAAATACTCAACCTTTGAAGAAGGATACCGCATTTTGGAAAGACTGACCGACAACTACGGTACCGGACATTCCTGCGGTATTCATACGTTCAATGATGAATATGTGAAGTATATCGGATCAAAAATCTGCAGCAGCCGCGTGCTTGTCAATCAGGCTCAAGCTGCAGGCAATGGTGGCGCATTCTTCAATGGCATGCCATCCACCGTATCGTTGGGATGTGGCAGCTGGGGTGGCAATATCACTTCGGAAAACATTACATATAAACATTTCATCAACACGACGTGGGTTTCTGAGTTCTTCCCACCCAAACGTCCCAGTGATGAAGAAATATTTGGCGCATATTTTGCCAGCGGAAAGAAGGATCGCTGATGAAAATGTATGAATATCAAGTCAAAGAGTTATTCAAGGATGCGGGCATTGCCATTCCGAAAAGTACACTGATTCATCGAGTCGATCAGGCATCCGAAGCTTTCGAAGCTATCGGTTTTCCTTGTGTCATCAAGTCGCAGGTACTGAGTGGCGGACGCGGAAAAGCCGGACTGATTCAGTTTGTCAGAGATGAACAGAAGGGGATTCAAGAAGTTACCCGCTTGTTTTCACTGCCACAAAAAATCTCTTCCTTACTGATCGAAGAAGCCGTTGATATCGCACATGAAGTTTATGCTTCATTTACCATTGATCCGGTCAGCGGATCAGCCCTGTCCATCGTCAGTGCGACCGGCGGTGTAGATATTGAAACCCTGGCTGTTGAACAACCACACAAGATTCTTCAGACAAAAATCGATATGAATTTGGGCTTACAATCGTATCAGGCCAGTCATATTGCCTATGAATGCGGATTTGATGTCGAAATCGCCAAGAAGTTTACCCAATTACTCCACAAACTTTATGGTCTTTTTGTCAAATATGATTGTGAACTTTTAGAAATCAATCCGCTCTTCATCACCAAATCCAATGAGTTGGTGGCAGGGGATGGGAAATGCTCGATCGATGATAACTCGATGTTCCGTCATGAGGACATTTCCGTGCCGCTTGCGGATATTGAAAATGAAGCTGAGCGTTTGGCCATGGAAGAAGGCATCCCGTTTATTCAGTTTGATGGCGATATCAGTCTAATGTGCGCCGGAGCCGGACTGACCACAACCGTATACGACTTGATTCACTATGAAGGCGGCACCGTCGCAAACTATCTGGAATTTGGCGGTCCTCACTATAAAAAAGCAATGAAAGCCATGGAAATATGTTTGAAAGTTCCGTCGAAAGTCATCTTGATTGTAACCTTTGGAACGATCGCCCGGGCGGATGTCATGGCACAAGGCATCGTTGATGCAATCAGTAAATTACAACCGGATCGTCCAATCGTTACGTGCATTCGCGGAACCAATGAGATTGAAGCTGTCGAAACTCTTCGAAAAGCCGGATTGAATCCGCTGTTTGATACGGAAGAAGCTGTTCGCTTAGCGGTTGCCTTAGCGAAGGAGGCGAAGATATGAGCATTTTTATCGATAGAAATACACGCGTATTGGTTCAGGGAATTACCGGTTCAGAGGGCAGTTTCTGGACTAAACATATGATAGACTTAGGAACTCAAGTTGTTTGTGGGGTAACACCTTCAAAAGAAGGACAATCCATCCATGATATCCCGGTATACCATTCGGTTGAAAGGGCACTGAGATATCATCAAGTAGATGCTTCCATGATTTTTGTTCCGCCCAAACTGACCAAAGACGCTGTCTTTGAAGCACTTTCAAACGGTATCAAGAAAATAGTCACGATGGCTGATGGCATCCCGCTTTTTGACATGGTGGCCATTCGTCATGCGGCTCTTGAACACAATGCATTGGTCATTGGCGGAAATACATCCGGTGTCATATCTCCGGAAGAAGCCATGATGGGCAGTTTCCCTCATTGGATTGAAAGAGTGTATAAACGCGGTAATATCGGTGTGATGACGCGAAGCGGTTCTTTGACCAATGAAGTCACAGCAATGATCGTTAAGCAAGGATACGGTGTATCAACGCTTATCGGCGTCGGTGGAGACCCGGTTCCGGCCACCAGATTTGCGGAAATGTTGCCCTACTATCAGCAAGACGAGCAAACCGAGGCCGTGGTCATCATTGGCGAACTTGGCGGAACCATGGAAGAAGAAGTGGCCGAAGCGATGGAGAAGGGCATATTTACCAAACCGCTGGTCGCTTTTCTGGGCGGCAGAACGGCACCCAAAGGACAAAAAATGGGACATGCCGGAGCAATCATAACCGGTGGCAAAGGTGCAGTTGAAGATAAAATCGAAGCACTCACAAAGGCCGGCGCTTTGGTTGCGGATCGGCCAAGCAAAGTAGGATATTTGCTTGAGCAGTTGAATGTTTCAAAAAACAGATGAAAACAAGTTGCTTTTGCAACCTGTTTTTTAATCTGATATAGTAGTGAAGAAAGCAATATTGATCCATAACACAAGGGAGAACAGTCATGAAAAAATCACAATTTTCGGCTAAGCTGGCATATGGTGCTGCAGATATTTACGGTGGTGGTTCTTTTCTTATCATCAGTATTTTGTACTTGGTATTTTTGACCGATGTTGTAGGATTGAATCCGGCTTTGGCTGGCTCGATTCCGCTGATCGGAAAAATCTGGGATGCGATTACTGATCCGATTATGGGCAACATCGTCGACCGAACACAATCAAAGTATGGCGCTAAACGTTTCTACCTGCTCATCGGCAGTTTTGCGGGTGCGATTACCTTTTCGATGATGTGGATCTCCATACAAGCATCGGCCAATACGTTATATTTCTTCTACCTGCTGATGTACATGTTATTTTCTACCGGATTTACGATTGTCATGGTCCCATACAATGCCTTATTGCCGGATATGGTATCAGACTATACCCAACGCAGTGCTTTTACGATGTATCGCATGATTTTCTCTGCCTTAGCCGCAATCCTTGCCGGACTTGTTCCCAACATGATCGTCAATAATCTTGGATCTACACCGGCTCAAGGATTTCTGATCATGGGAATCATTTTCGGACTAATCTTCTTTCTGGCCATCTTCTTTACATTTGCCAAAACTTGGGAAGCATCGCTGCCTGTAGTCAAAACGCCGTTAAGCGAATCCTTCCGGGAATCGTTCAGTGTCTTCAGAAACCGTTCCTTCCGACTGTATCTCGGTGTTTTCCTGTTTGGACAAGGTTCATCCGATTTTGTCACCACGCTGATCATTTATTTTCTGGCAGTCGTACTTCGCCAATCTCAGCAATATACATTCATCATGTCCGGAGTACTTATCTCTCAGTTATTGGCCATGTTTTTATATCAAATCATTTTGAAGAAGACTTCAAAGAAATTCCCGATATATCTGGGCTTCCCGATTCGTATGATCGCAACATTCTCGATGATATTCTTTGCTTATGATCAGGCACCGATTCTGCCCATCTTCATCGCATCATTTATCTCCGGATTAGGTACCGCGGCTTCATCTGTTACTTCCTATGCGATCCTGACCGATTTGACCGATGTGGATTACCTCATCACGACCAAGCGCCGTCCCGGAATATACTCCGGAATGGCAACCTTTAATCGCAAAATCGCGAATGGCTTGGCTATATGGCTCATCGGTATCCTGTTGGCATTTTTCCAGTATGATGCTTCAGCCAC
>JANJWY010000209.1 GCA_024709285.1 Erysipelotrichaceae bacterium | reverse complement strand
GTACACCGGAGACGGATGGCAAAGAGTGAATCATCGTTTATCCTTCCTCAAGCTTAACGGTGAGTTTTTGGTTCTTTATGCGGTCATGGCCATCAGCGGAATGTTATTGGCCTTTATAACTATAGGACTCTTTCAATTTACAGGAGTGGACATTTCGGAGTTTTATATGGAAAACATTGTTCTTTTTGGGGCTTCTTCATTAGCCGTCGTCGGTTTTTATCTGGCATCTCGCAATCTGAGCATCACGAAAAATATCGCTCCCATCATCGCACGGATATTTGGTCCTTTGGTACTGTTGACATTGATCGGATTTTTATTAACAATGATATTGTCAGGCAAGAGTCCCTTTTCTGACAGAGAATTCCTGCTTTTCTTCAATATCATCCTAATTGTCGTGTTGGCAGTTTCAATATTCTCCATCAGTGAAAGAAAGACAGCCGAATCAAAGAATATCTTTGACTATAGTTCGGCACTGTTGATTGCCCTGGCGGTCATTATCGACTTTATCGCTTTATCAGCCATCCTGCTCCGGCTGACAACCTACGGAATATCCGCCAATCGCATCGCCGTATTAGGAATAAACACAATTATTTTGGTTCATCTGTTTTGGATCTTGTATGCAACCATCCGCTTTCTTCAAGGGAAGGCACAGCCAACGGCGATCCAATCAGCGATTACAACCTATTTGCCGATTTATGGGATTTGGGCAGCCATCGTAACATTTACGTTTCCGATCATCTTTCGATGAGTGCTGCTTAAAATAAAAAACACCAAACAGAAAGGAAAATAATCATGGAATGGTTAAATGTGGGGAGTTTGGTTTTAGGTTTGTTTGCTTGGACGTTGCCGGTTATCGCAATACTGATAGCTCGGAAAAAACAGTTTAATTTTTGGTCTTTGACGGCACTGAGCCTGTTGGCATGTGCGATCGCAATTTTCTTTCAGATGTTGTACAGTCAGCATCTGATTGACATTGGCGATATGTCCGCACTGCTAGATACAAGCAAAGCTGTGACCTATGTTTCCGGGATTCTGCTTATAGTTACCGTAATTCTTAACGCATTCAACATTGGAATCAATCAAAAGAAAATATGAAAAACGCACAGGCTACGGCTTGTGCGTTTCTTTAACAGCGGACGTGTTTGCGTTTGAATCCCAAACGTCCCTTGTTTACTTCACTGATGATGTGTGTCAACGGATCGACGATGCGCGATTTGGTTTCACTAAACCGGATTTCTTTTGTTTTCAGAACTCTGGCAATCTTCAATGCATCTTCGTGCAACGGCGGATAAGAGATGGCCACAGCCTGAAGGAAATCAATCATGGCTGACTGTGCCCTGGGCGGCTGAGAATCAAAGCGGATGGGAATCATTTCAATAAGCTCTTTCAGTCGTTGCTGATCAAAAGATTCATTCTTCCTTGTCCCCAATATCCACTCATACGCTTTCCATCCGGCAGAGACCGTGAGTTCCTTTTCACTGTCAATCCAATCATCCGCAACTTCAGTGCCGATATCTGCTTCAGCCAGGGTTACCGCAACGATAAAATCCGAAATCATGTAGAAATAGGCTTTATCAATCCAACGATCAAAATCTTGCTTGGTCATTTTCTTGGGCTCCGCAATCATTCCGGCCAGATACATCGCATCATAATTACCGGTATCATACAGCTTATCCGCCAAGCGCTGATTGAATTTCAACTGTTTGAACAACGGTTTCATCGAACTGATCGTACAGCCAAACACCGGTTCTGACGCACCGTTACTCACATAATATTTCTTAGTTCGCTCATTGGTCAACAAAGCGAGCTGATCCATTATTTCTTTTAATTCCATAGAAATTCTCCTTTTCTTAAGTATAAGATTGATTGACTTGAATATCAAATGATATCCCCTAGGGCAAATATGGTAATTTCCTTATCTCAGTGATAAGATTAAGTTATCTGAAGAGGAGAAATCCGATGAACAATCTCAACCGGCATATCAAACATTACAATCAGCAGCTCAGCTTAGGACATATTCAGAAAGCCTATCGGGGTATCATGGAAATGATGTCCCAACTGAAAATAGCATGGGATAATCAATATCCCGAAACACCTTCCGGCTCATTATATGCCGGATATATGGACATGACGTTTATCTCAGTAAAACCGGCCGTGCTTTCCGATATGGATTTGAGGGTATCGATCGTTTATTTACATGAAAGTCATACATTTGAGCTCTGGCTGGTAGCGCGCAACCGCAAGATTCAATCCCAGATTCATGATCTGTTGAAAAAGAAAGATCTTGGTAAGTACACACTGAGTGAACTTGGTCCGGGAATTGATTCCATCATTGCGATGACATGTATCGCTGATCCGGATTTTGACAATACGGAAAAACTGGTTATGGAAATTATTGAGAAAACACAACATTTCATCACGGATATGGTGGGATTAGTGAGATAATACATTTATTGATTTTGGAAAAGAGGATTTTGTATGACGATGATCACTCAAAAGATAAAGCAAATGCGACCGGGCGTGATTCTTTTCTTTGTGCTTGTGGCCGCAGTGGCTTTGGGAAATGGTCTTAGCGATGGGGTTTACTCCAACTATTTTAAAGAAGTGTATCAAATCACCGCCTTTCAACGGGGATTGATTGAGTTTCCGCGGGAACTGCCCGGACTGCTGTGTGCCGTCGTCATCGGTGCGCTGAGTTTTCTGGGAGATTTGAAAACTGCCTTTATAGCCCAGATATTATCGATCATCGGTGTGACTGTATTGGGATTGTTTACCCCGACCTTCGCCGTGATGCTGATTTTCTTGTTCATCAATTCGATGGGTATGCATATGTTTATGCCCTTGCAAGATGCCATCGGCATGTC
>JANJWY010000184.1 GCA_024709285.1 Erysipelotrichaceae bacterium | reverse complement strand
CTGGCTGCACAATAACGGTCAGGCACTGCCTCGGATTCAGTTTGTGCGCATGGAAGAAAAAATGACAGAATTAGCGAAAGAGAAACTGAAAATCACTTCTTTTTTTATGGGTGCGCGTGGGGATGGCAATGAGGTTTTCCAACAGGGATTTCTAAAGGAATCCTGGGGTATCAATGTCCGCATGGAAGCCAAGCATTTGCGCATCAAGGTACCGCTGATGCAGAAGACGGATGACGGTTATGATATTTATTTTACCTATTTGGGCGGAAAGCCAAAGGGCGATGATGTCCGTTATTACTCTGATCAGATCTGGGTCATGATGGAATTGGGCATCATGGTCAGAGATATTTATGTCATCCATCTTAACCAGGACTATGTGCGGGAAGAACTGCTCGACATAGATCAGTGTCTGAGCGTTGCCACCCATTTTTATACAAGCAAAGGATTGCCATCGTATTTAATAACCGATCACATCCTCGACCATGTTCAAGGACTTTCCTCGACGCTGGAAGAAATGGTTCGCGTGTATCAAGATACGATTCCGGATGCAGTCAAACTGCCAAGATGCTATCGCCGGCAGAAGTGCGGTTATTACCATCAATGTTTTCCGGATGAGCAATCCGATGATCATAACAGTGTCTGGACATTGGTCAATAGCAGCAACAAACCCCAAATGGTCAGACAGGGAGTTTTAAAACTTGAAGAAATCGAAGCAGATATGATTGAGGGCGATCGTGTTCAGTATGCCCAAATCATGGCAGCACGCAACGGCGGGATTTTCTTTGATCGCTTAGCCATGACCAACTGGCTATCCAAAGCCGTCAAACCGATATCATTTTTGGATTTTGAGTGGGATTTATATGCGATTCCGCCTTACCCCGGCATGCGGCCGATGGAAGTGTTGCCGTTTCAATATTCCTTGCACATGCTTACCGAAGAAGGCTTGAAGCATGAGCAGTTTTTGGGGGTTGGGGACTGCCGGCTGGATTTTATCAAAAACCTGCTGAAACAGGTCCCTGCGGAAGGTACTGTGTTTGCCTACAATGCCGATGGTGCGGAGAAGCTGCGCTTGCTTGAGCTTGCCCGTCAGTTTCCTCAATATGAAGAACTGTTAACAGCTTTAGCTGGTCGTTTGCTGGATTTGGCTCAGCCACTGTTTATGGGATTGTTCTACGATGTCCGATTGGGCGGTGCGTTTACCCTAAAAAAAGTTATCGAAGTCATCAATCCGGAATTTGCTTATGCCAATCTGATGATTCAACACGGATTGGATGCGGTCGAATTGTGGCGCAAGGCAGATATCAGTGATACACTGAGTGAACAACTTCGCGAGGATCTGTTTGCTTATTGCAAACGTGATACCGAAGCGATGGTCGAATTATATCAATATTTAGAAAAATTGGTGAAATGAGTGTATATTTCACCTTTTTACTGTTCTTTTTGTTAAAATGAAATAAAGAGGTGATGGGTATGCCCAATGTGATTACCCACGGACTATTGGCCCAACAGACGCTGAAACTTTTACCGGTTTCAGTGGTCAAAGATGCGATTGCGAAATATCCGCAAGCGTACCTGTTTGGCAGCAACGGCCCGGATTTTTTATTTTATTACAATGTCTGGCCTTGGCTTGATCAGAAGGAAAATCATCGCATCGGTGAGTTCGGTGAGATGATGCACCGATCGAAAATCAATGAGTTTACCGATGCCATGGTCAAAAAGGCTATGGAACTGGGCGATCAGGCAAAATCGATTTTCACCTCATTTATTGCCGGGTATCTGACGCATTGGTCGCTCGATACGATCGCGCATCCCTTTGTGTTTTACCGCTCCGGTAAGATCGCGGGAAAGACGAAATACTGGCATTTCCGCTTTGAATCGATGTTGGATTCGCTGATGGTCAAAGAAGTTTTTAAGGAAGATCTTGCTCAGTATCCGACCAAGAATTTCATGAAGCTGTCGGGAATTGAGAAGAAAGTCATCGCTTTGGGTGTTAGTGAGACATTCACTTCCGTATACAAGGAAGAAATGAAGGTCACTGAAGCAGTCAAGTGTATGAATCATGCCTACGGGGTATTGCATGTGCTGTTTGACCCGCATACCCGCTGGTTTCACTGGGTTCAGAAATTCGAAAAGAAGAAGAACATCTTTTGGAAGTTTTCCAGTCATATGGTCATCGGTGAGTTGGATGAAACGTTTGATGTATTGAATAGAAATCATTCGATCTGGCGAAATCCGACCGATCCGCAGTCCGAACATACGGAGAGTTTTATGGAACTGTTTGATTTGGCGGTTGAGAGGGCATTGTCTGCGATTATCCGTTTTGATGAGATGCTCAATAAAAAAGCTGTCTCGATGGCGGATGTCATGCAAGACAGACAGTTCAATACCGGTACCAATGACGGAAAGAAGATGGTCGTCTTTGATTCGATTTATGAAAAAAGCGGGGATTTTTCCCGCTAATATAAGTATATCAGTTTATCAGGGTATAGAAAAGACTGATTTTTCGCAAAGAACCATCATATAATTAAAAAAAGGAGGATGATGTTATGCGAGTAAACATTCACGGCAAAAATTTGACGATTACAGAGGCGATGTATCAGCGGGTGGACAAGAAGCTCTCATTTCTTGAGAAGTACTTCAACATTGATGAAGATACAACGGCAAATGTGGTCGTGCGGGTGTTCCCGACAGGGTTGAAACTTGAAATCACGATTTTGACCAAAGTCGGCTACCTTCGCGCGGAGGTCGTCCATGAAGACTTCTATGCGGCTGTGGATCTGGCGATGGATAAACTGGAAGATCAGATTCGCCGACAAAAAACCCGATTATCGCGACGTCACAGAGAGAAGTTGGCCTTAGCTTTCTTAAAACAGAATGAACCGGTCGTCGAGGAACCTTTGGTTAAGGAAAAGGAAATCCCGGTTCGCACCAAGACCATCGCTGCCCAACGGATGGACTTGGATGAAGCGATCATGCGCATGGAAATGTTGGGACACTCATTCTTTATTTATACAGACAATGAGTCGGACCTGATTGCGGTCGTTTATAAGCGCAATGACGGCGGATACGGTCTGTTGGAGACTGAACCGGCAGAGTAATAACAAGGGAGGAGAAATTCTCCCTTTTGATTGGGAAATTTTCGTTGACAAGTGTACTTTTATGTTATAATAATTTCAATGTGGAGGCGATCATATGAGTTTCAAAGACAAATTGAAAAATTTCATTAACCCGGTAGAAGAAGACGAAGTTCTCGAACTTTCGGCGGAGGAAGCCCGCATCAGTGAATATGAAAAACCGAAGAACCGTAATATATCGAAGATTCCTGCGGATACAAAAATGGTTTTGTTTGAACCGCGTTCTTTTGATGAGGCGGAAGAAGTTGCCCGTCATCTGAAGGGTAAGCGTGCAGCTGTTGTCAATTTGCATCGTCTGCCAAGAGAGTATTCTCAGCGTTCGATCGATTTTCTGACCGGTGTTGTGTTTGCACTTGACGGTACGATTCAAAAGATCGGTCATAACGTTATCCTGTGTACACCTCAGGATATCGGTGTCAGCGGTGAAATCCGCTTTGATGCAGAAGAAGAATAACGTAACGAAATGAGGGATTGTACGTGAGTGAAGCTTCAACGAATCGGTTCAGAGTACTCAAACAAGGCTATGACCGTTTTGAGGTTGACCGAACGATCGAACAAATGACCTTGCAACTGGATGATCTGAAGAGCCGGCTGGATTTATACATGAAACAGTCAGAGTCTTCGGCGCAACAGCTCAGTCTGATCAAGCAGCGTTACCAGACGCTCATCGGTGAGTTGAACATTCGTGAAAAAGCAGCGGATGAAATTGCGCGGCTGGCATTGAAAGAGGCCAACCGGATCATTGATACAGCACAAAACAATGCGGATTCAATCGTGCGCGAAGCACTTTCGACCGCACGGATCATTTTGGTGGAAATCGCGCGAATATCGCAAGATGCCAACGAAGTGAAATCAGAATTAAAGGAAAAACTGGATGCTTTGAGTCGTTCGATCGACGATTTGGAAATCCCGGTCGTTCCGAAAATGGAGTTTTTGAAAGACAGTGAACAAGACTTGCCGTTATAGTGCACAAGTAGAGACCCGGCGGTTGGTGAAAGCCGGGGTGCTAAGTAATCGGATATCACTTGGGAGTCGTATTTCCGACAGGTAGGAAATAACGTTGGCGGCGTTAACGCATCAAGGGCACGGATCGTTCCGTGAACTAAGGTGGTACCGCGTAAACACGTCCTTAGCCGGACGTTTTTTTATTGAAAGGAACAGGAATATGGAATATAAAAGTACGTTACTGATGCCCAACACTGAATTTGAAATGAGGGGCAATCTGAGCAAGAAGGAACCGGATTTCCAACTGCGCTGGGAAAAAATGGATTTGTATGCGCAAATGCAACTGAAAAGAGAGGGTGCACCGAGTTTTGTGTTGCATGACGGTCCGCCGTATGCCAACGGCCGCATTCATATCGGACATGCTCTCAATAAGATATTGAAGGATGTCGTGGTGCGCAGTCACTTTATGGCAGGTTATCGCACCCCATTTACTCCGGGATGGGATACTCACGGATTGCCGATTGAAACGGCCATTCAAAAAGAGGGTGTCAACCGCAAGACCATGAGCGTGGCCGAATTCCGTAAGAAGTGTGAGGCATATGCGCTCAATCAGGTCAGCATCCAAATGGCGGATATGAAAGCATTGGGGACCGTGGCGGATTATGACAAACCCTACATCACACTAAACAAGAGTTACGAAGCACATCAGATCCGTATCTTTGCGAAGATGGCGATGGATGGGCTGATTTATAAAGGATTAAAACCGGTCTACTGGTCACCTTCTTCGGAGAGTGCGCTGGCAGAAGCGGAAATCGAATATCATGACAAGAAATCTCCGTCGATTTATGTCGCTTTTGACGTTGTTGATGGCAAAGGCAAACTTGAGGCGGGGGATAAACTGGTCATCTGGACCACGACACCTTGGACCATTCCGGCCAATCTGGCGATTTCACTGAATCCAAAATTTGAGTATGCGCTTGTTTCTACCGAAAAGGGGCGTTTGCTTGTCTTAAAAGAATTTGTGGATGGTTTGATGAAAGAATTCAAACTAGATACCTATCAAACCGTAGGTGTGTTTGAAGGGAAAGATTTGGAATTTATATTGACGCAACATCCGTTGTATCCTGAGAAAACCTCAGTGGTTTTGTTGGGCGAACATGTCAGTAATGATGCCGGTACCGGGTGTGTTCACACCGCTCCGGGACATGGGGTCGATGACTTTATCATCGGGTCTAAATACGGATTGGAAGCTTACTGTCCGGTGGATGAGCATGGTAAGATGATGGAATCGGCCGGTGACTGGTTGCAAGGCGTATTTGTGGATGATGCCAATAAGCTGGTGGTCGAACGTTTGGATCAAAACGGGGCATTGCTTGCTTTCAGTTGGATCACTCACTCCTATCCTCATGACTGGCGCACCAAAAAGCCGGTAATTTTCAGGGCTACGACCCAATGGTTTGCTTCTATTGAAAAGATCCGGGAACAACTGCTATCTGAAATAGACAGTGTCAACTGGGTGACCGGTTGGGGTAAATTGCGCATGCACAACATGATCAAAGACCGGGGTGACTGGTGTATTTCGCGTCAGCGCGCCTGGGGTGTGCCGATTCCGATTTTCTATGCTCAAGACGGTACGCCGATCATGGAACAACGCGTATTCGATCATGTGGCAGCACTTTTCGAAGAATATGGTTCACACATTTGGTTTGAGCGGGAAGCGAAGGATTTGCTTCCGGAAGGATATACCCATCCCAATTCAGCGGATGGCGAGTTTAAAAAAGAAACGGACATCATGGATGTCTGGTTTGATTCGGGTTCATCGCATACCGGTGCGATGCAGGCATACGGACAAGGATATCCGGCCGATGTATATTTGGAAGGTTCCGATCAGTATCGGGGCTGGTTTAACAGTTCTCTGATCATCGGAACAGCCTATCACGGGCAGTCTCCATATAAAGCAGTGGTTTCGCATGGCTTCGTTTTGGATGGCAAAGGCGAAAAGATGAGCAAGTCTTCAGGCAATGTCGTTGATCCCAATAAGGTAACATCGACCTTAGGTGCGGATATTCTTCGTTTGTGGACCATGTCCATCGATTATCAGGCGGATGTCCGTATCTCCGATGATATTTTAAAGCAGGTTACGGAGAATTATCGGAAAATCCGCAATACGTTTAGGTTTATGTTGGGGAATATCCATCCTGAAGATT
>JANJWY010000170.1 GCA_024709285.1 Erysipelotrichaceae bacterium | reverse complement strand
CATGTCCTATCGTGAGCTCTTTTTTCAGCGCGCTCCGGGAATAACATGTAAAAATGCTTTGGCCAGCGGGATAATGGGCACCACAGCCAAGCCGATCAACGATTCAAAGGGGTGTGGCGGAGTCATGCGAGTAGCTCCGATCGGCTACTTCTTTGATGCAGATCAGGCATTTGATCATGGTTGCTCGAGTGCGGCCATTACCCACGGACATCCCTTGGGATATTTGTCTGCCGGAGCAATGGCTTATCTGATATCGAAGATATTCGAAGGAACTGATTTAAGAGTATGTATATTACAGACCATAGCAAAACTTGAAATGTTTTCTGATGCCCAACGTTTGGTGACATTAATGAAATCGGCAGTACAATTATCCGGTTCAGATCAAAATGACATCCGATGTATCAGGCAATTGGGGGAAGGCTGGGTAGCAGAAGAAGCACTGGCTATTGCAATTTACTGCTCATTGAAATATCCCAGTGATCTTCAAAAAGCTTTGGTAGTATCTGTTAATCACGATGGTGACAGTGACAGTACCGGTTCAATCACAGGAAACATACTCGGAGCTTATCTTGGGATGGATGCAATCAACAAGCAATGGCTTGAATTTCTGGAAGTCACGAAAATTGTCATGGACTTTTGTAATTTCATTGAACATCATGACAAATCGTGAAATGCTATTGCAGGCATGACAAATCGTGCTAAAATAGGAATATATTGTATTAAGAAAAAATTAAATTTTGATATCTCATGAAAGGAGAGTTAAATGAAGAAAATCCTATCTTTATTGTTTGCTATGTTACTCGTATTTGCACTTGCTCTGCCGGTAATGGCTGCTGAAACAGAAATTACGGTTGAACCTCTTGAAACTGCTGAAGAAGGAACGGTCACTTTGACCGCTAAGACATTTGGTATTGGAGGGTTTGCCGTAGACTGTTGGTTGATCGGTGAAGAAGAAGTATGTATGACCGGTGCGACCTTGGAAAAAGTCACTGAAGATGATTTGGGTGAAGCATTGCCGGAAGAAGAACAATATTGGTTAAGCGTATTGGTCTGGACGGCACCGGAACTTGAAAAGGGCGAAAAGGAAAAAGAATTTACTTTTGTCTACAAGATTACATTGTACGATAATGACACTGAAGAAAAAGTTGAAACTGACAAGGGCGAGAAAACCGCTACTGTCAAAGTTGTTGATGCCGAATATCCTGCTGCTCCCGCCATTGCTGAAAAACTGTTGGCTGAAGCCGGGGTAAGTCATCGCTATGGAACAGGCAAAGAAGGTGGAAACTATATTGCTGATGTAGCTAAGATGATGGGTAAAGGCGCATCGTTTAGAGGCGTTGCTAAGAAAGACTTCCTTGCTTATGAAGCTGCTGTCAAAGCTTACTTGATTGAAGTCGGCGCACTTGTCGCTGAAACAGAATAACAATTTTAAAAACGGGCGGACGTCCGTTTTTACATGGGCGAATGTTTTGACTCTTAAGCTATTATCGATTAAAGTTTACCGCAGGTGATCATATGAAAAAAGATATCATAATTCTGGAAAACGAAAGTCAGTATCATCAGATGATGGAAAATCAAGAGACATTTATAATGTATTTCACAACGCCGGACTGCGGTGTTTGTAAAGTACTGTATCCAAAGCTTCTCAGTGAGTTAGATGAATTTGACTATTCTTTGCTCAAAATCGATGCTTCGACATTTACTGAACTGTCAGGGCAGTATCTGGTCTTTGTGGTACCCACCGTCTTAATCATTCATCAACAAAAAGAAGTACTGAGAGAAAGCCGATTTATTGACTTTAATAAGATCAACCGACTGCTAAATCTATTATCCGATTAGACAGTCGGTTTTTTTTGCTCTATAATGAAAAAAAGGATATGATCATGAACTTTCAACACATGCGCTACGCTCCGTTGCTTGCATTATGGAAAGCCGTCGAACAATTGGACTTGGCTTATTTTGAAAGTGTTCAATTACCCAATGATGTAAGAGTTGAAGAGAACATTTCCTATGGACATGACTCGCAATATCATTTATTGGATATTGCTTATCCCAATACAAAGCAAGACAGCTATCCCGTCATCATTCAAGTTCATGGCGGTGGCTGGGTGTATGGCACCAAAGATACATTGTATAAAGCCTATGGTATGGCATTGGCACAAAAAGGATTTGCGGTCATCACGTTCAACTATCGTTTGGCACCTTTTCACAACTTTCCAAATCAGCTCACTGATATCGATTTGCTCATGCAGTTTATTCAAGACCATGCACAACAATATTCGTTGGATACCAACAATCTCTTTATGATTGGTGACTCCGCCGGTGCTCATCTGATCAGTTTATATCAATGCATTCAACATTATTCCCAATCTCACCCATTTCAATTTCAATCGCAATTAAAAGTAAAAGCAGTTGCGCTTAGCTGCGGCGTGTATGATTTCGAAACATTCAACACCATCAAAATAAAGTTCCCCCAAAAAACCAATACGCTTCGATCGCTTTTCGGTGTCAGCGATTTCAAATCACATCCCTTATATCCATGGTCCTCCCCCGTCAATCTGATCAATGATACCTTTCCGGATACATTGGTCATTTCCAGTGAATTTGATCCGCTATACCAACAAACAAAAGAGTGGATTGAGAAACTGCAGAGTAAAAACATTAAAAACAGAACATATATTGCTAAGAAAAGTCTCAGACTGCCCCATGTATTCAATACCCGATTGAGCTATCCGCAAAGTATTGAAGTTCTTGATGAAATAGTCAGCTTTTTTCAACAGAGAGTCAGATTATGAGAGTATTTATTGCTTATGCGATTGATGATCACAACAAAATCAAGTTAGGGGAAATTCAAAAGAATCTAAGAGAAATCTATCAAAACGGTCGCTTTAAACCTCCTAAAAACATGCATATGACATTGAAATTTCTAGGAGAAATATCTGTTGGTCAGTTTGAGCGATTGAAAGCTGAGATCGATGCTGTTATAAATAACCATAAATCACAGATTGCAGAATTTAATCAGTTGGGATTTTTCGGAAACGCTACACGAAATCATACACTTTGGATTGGTTGTCATAATGATCCTGCCATGATATCGCTGAGTGAAGCATTGGCTAAGTGTGCTGCTTTGGCGGGTATATCGTTCAGTAATACGCCTTTTGTTCCGCATATTACCCTTGCCCAGCATGGGACTTTGTTAAAACCTTTGCCAGAAATCAATTCGTTTATCATACGGTTGGGTCAGGTATGTATATTCTTATCATCCCGAATAGAAGGGGAACTGATTTATCAGCCTCTAAAGTGCTGGACATTGAAATGAAAAAGGAGGATATCATGGAAGAACGTGAGAAATCAATTTGGCTTCAGCTTTATTCTTTGGCAAGGGAAATACAAAAACTTGAACCATGGAAGATATTTCTTGAATTGGATGTCTTTCCGGTGAGTTTGCCCTCTTTCAAAGAACCATTTTACTGTACTTTTCATGGAAATGAATCTCCTCAAAAAGCAATTATGGTTTATCCCGGAGTCTTGGCCATCGATGGCTTATGGAGGTTTGTGCGAAGTGAGCAAATGCCATCCTTTCAGCGCATGCGCTATCAACAGCATTTAGCCTGCTTTTTCACGGATTCAAAAGAGGTGTCTGATGAGGATAAACATCGGATCAATCAAATCGGATTGAAATTTCGCGGGAAAAACTGGATCATATTTGAATCCGCATTGTTGAATCTGGTTCCCTCAGCATGTACGATCAGTGAAGCAGAAATCCTGATTGAAATCTACAAACAATTGATTCAAGCCGTGGATGACATCATGACAGAGAGGATCAGAGTTAATTTTGAAATCGGTCAGGTTCTACACCGGCAGTTCGACCCATTTACAAAACAATGGCACAGCATCGTTGAAAAGTTGGAGTGGAGTGTTGATCCTGTAACCATGCCGATCATCTATCCAGAAATCATCGATGAAATCAATCAGCTTCCCTTGACAAACGACCAAATTGAAATCGATATCATTCATACGCCCATCATCGCAGATGAAAAAGAAGGTCAGCGCCAAGGTATCATACGATTTGCATTATTAGCCGACCACAAAAGCGGATTCGTATATAAACATGAACTTGTACATCTTGAACACAATTATCAAGACATACTTTTAACAGTTATCATCGAGGGAATTTTACAGTTGAATCGACCGAAACAGATTTGGGTCAGAGATGACTTGAGTGAAGCCGTGTTGAAAACCCTGTGCGAAAAAACAGGCGTAAAAATAAAAGTATCGCAAAAACTGAAGTCAATAGATGCATTTTCAGAGAAACTGTTTCTCCATATACAAAAATAACTCAGCCCTGGCTGAGTTATTTACTGATTTATTGCTTCAAGCAGATTTCCCGCACAATCATAAAAAGTGAAGGTTTTCTTATATTCATTTTCCCGCATGTCCGTAATTTCGACATGATTGCTTTTTAAGTGTTCATACAGAGCTTCGACATCCGGATGACTGAAACAAAACACCGGAAACTGAGCAAAATTGCGGATAATGCGCAAAGGCATATCATTGACGGTTTCAACCAACACCAGATTACAGTCATCATTATCACCGAATTTCAGACGCGCAATCAATGAGCCGCGATTCATATAACAGCGGATCAATGTGGTGTTCAGATTTTTCTGGTACCAGAAAATAGCCGTAACAATGTCTTTTACGGGTAAATAAACATATCCCATGGCACTTGTTGTCAAAGGCATTCTGTCACCTCTTTTTACCATTGTACACGGTACATCAGAAACAATCAATCACACAAAAAGAAATATAGCGCAAGCGCTATATTATTTTCATTTCTTTACCGATTTTTGTAAACGCATCGACTGCTTTATCCAATTGCTGCTTGGTATGAATGGCTGTCACCATCACGCGAACACGGCCTTTGCACTTAGCGACCGTAGGGAAAATAATCGGTGATACAAACACACCTTCTTGAAGAAGCGCTTTTGAAAATGCCATTGTTTTTGCTTCATCAAAGATGAAAACGGGTGTGATCGGAGTTTGGGAGTGACCGATATCAAAACCTGCTTTGGACATCTTCTCTTTAAAATAGCGGGCATTATCCCAACAGGCACGGGTATATTCTTCAGACTCATTGAGCATCTTCACGGCTTCAAGCAATGCACCGACCACTGCCGGCGGCAGATACGTTGAAAACAGCAGGGGACGGGCACGATGAGCAAGCCATTCTTTAGCCACCTGACGACAAGCAACATATCCGCCAATGACCCCAAAAGCCTTTGACAGTGTTCCGATCGTAAAATCGATCCGGCCGTGCAAATGGAAGTGATCGACGGTACCCCGACCGCTTTGACCTAAAACACCTGAACCATGCGCATCGTCAACATAGGTCAGACAGTTGAATTCTTCCGCCAAATCAACGATTTGAGGAAGCAGGGCAATGTCTCCATCCATGGAAAAAACACCGTCAGTTATTATTAGGACTTGCTGGTAATCTTTCCTTTTCTCTTCGAGTACTCTGCGCAAATCCGCCATATCGCTATGCTTATAAACGGCACGGTCTGCCTTTGACAGGCGTGTACCATCGATGATCGATGCATGATTCAACTCATCGGAAACAATCAGATCACCTGCTTGAGTGATGGCTTGAATGACTCCGGCATTGCAATTAAACCCTGACTGAAACAGCATGACAGCTTCTTCTTTTTTAAACTTCGCCAATTCGGCTTCTAACTGTTCGTGTATATCCATATTGCCGACAATCGTTTTGACAGCACCGGCACCGACACCGTATTTCTCAATGGCTTCAATCGCCGCTTTTTTCAGACGGGGATGATTCGCAAATCCCAGGTAATTATTCGAACAAAGGTTGATGACCTTTTTACCGTCAATAACAACTTCCGCTTCATTCGCACTTTCAATGATCGGGATTTTCCGATAAACACCATCATTCTTTAGTTGTTCTACTTGTTTGCTAAGAAACTCTAGATCATGAACATCCATCAGTTATCCTCCGGATGCGATACCATCAAGACGATTTTACCGCAATTACCGCTTTCCATCAGTTCCATAGCTTTTTCATACTGTTCCCAAGGCAGCTTGTGGGTAATGATTTTATCCAAATGCAAGCGTCCGCTGTCAATCAATGCCTTTACTTGAAACCACGTCTGATACATTCTGCGACCGGTAATTCCATGAATGGTCAAACCTTTGAATACGATATTTTTTCCGACTTCGATTTCGACCGGTTTGGTCGGGATTCCCAAAATGGAAACACGGCCGCCGTCCTTAACGTAATTCAGCGCTTGATTCAATGCAAATCCGCTTCCAGACATTTCACAAACGACATCCACTCCTGCACCCTTGGTCAATCCGCGGACGATTGAGACGACATCCGCATCTTTTGCATTAATGATATGATCGGCACCCAACTCTTTGGCCAGATTCAAACGATAATCATTAATGTCAATGGCAATCACTTTGGCGGCACCAACCGCTTTCGCAACATCGACCGCCATGATTCCAATCGGACCGACACCGACGACAGCCACGGTTTTACCGATGATTTCTCC
>JANJWY010000132.1 GCA_024709285.1 Erysipelotrichaceae bacterium | reverse complement strand
TCTGAAGAGCAGTGGAAAGTATGATATCATCTTGCTTGAACTTTCGGTCAATATGCTGATGATGGGGTTTAGTGCGGAGCAGTTTAAAGAACGAGTTGAATATCTGATTTCGGAATTGAAGATTCACCAACCCAAAGCTAAGATTATGTGTCTGGGCGTACTGCCGTTTTACGGTGATTATGGAATTTTGAGTCCCCGTGACGTGATGGTCAGCGACCCTCAGTCATATCGAAATATATTGAAAGAAATCGTTGAGAGTTTTAACTCAATAAACATTACGTATCTTGATCCTCTTAAAGCGTGTTCGATCGGTGATATGAGCTCAGATTTGCTTCATCCCGGCAATATCGGAATGATCAAGATCGCTCAGTATATTCTGAAACACTTTAAATAAAAAAAACTCCCTGAGGTATTCAGGGAGTTTGTGTTATTACCAGCGTCCGCCGCCGCCGCCGCCGAATCCGCCGCCGGAGAATCCGCCACCGCCACTGCCAAATCCGCCGCCGCCGCGACCGGCTTTTGCGGGTGGTAAGGAAGTCATGGCCGATGTCATTCGGTGCATCGACGAGTTCAAACTTCGTACAAAGAAGAAATGATTGAAAGGACCAGGACCTACATACCACTGAGGCGGTTGAATGGTGATGTTTTCAAACTTCTTGGCCCAAGTGTCCGTAACGTTGAGCACATATGCATAAGGCAATATCTTATAGAAATACTCTGGATCATCATGAACCAGCATTTCCAACTTGCTCTTCTCAGCAAGTTCGATGAAGTTTTTCAGTCCGAGAACTTTACCATATAGCTCAAGACCTTTGTCCGTGCGTTTGTCCATAATGGTAATAAAGTAGAGAGAAATAAGATAGCTTCCCATGACCGCAGCAAACATGAGCATGTTTCCGTTGTATCCGGCTTGCGCGATATATTGAACAAAGATGAACAATGCGGTCAGAGCGATACCAACGATTGTCAAAGCGCTGATCGACACTTTTTTCATGGTTTGTTTCTTGCGCATTAACATGGTAAAGATGACGACCGGTGGGATGGCCAGAAAACTTGAGATAAAACCGATTCCGATAGCTTCGGCCGCATAAAATACTTGATTGTAGATTACAGCACTTAAATGTACGGCTGGGACCGTGATAATCAAAATTCCAAGCAGAATCTGCAGGGCATCCGCAACCATTGAGAAAATCCGTCGTTCTTTATTACCCAGGAAATAACGCGTTATGTTCATCTTGGCAAAATTGACCGACGTATAGAAAGATTGTTCTAGTTCCTTGGTCGTAACTGAATCGCGTCCGCGGAATAAATCGTTGAACAAGGATCTCTCAGCGGATATTGCTTTAGGGTCGATATCCGCAATCTTATTTAATTGAATGTTCTTCTTGTCGAGCTCTTCGATAGTCAGATAACCTTGAGCAGCCCATTCGATAATCAGTGAGACAACATCCTTGTTATCCACAGCACCATCAAAAATATATCCGACTTGTGCGCTGGAATAACCTGCAGGTGGGTTGAATTCAACCGTTTTTACAAGCAAGTCATCCTTGCCAAACCGCAGGTACAGCAGTACAACAAACAAAGCAAACATAATGGCATATGCCGTCGAAAGGATCGTAAAATTGAAAGGTGTCGGAAAACTGAAGAAATCATCCGATACCGGCATCCAAATCGTAAGTGCTTCGTATGGACCAAGACCGGATTCCACAGTTCCGAAAATCATGTTTCCTTCCACTGTGAAATCTACACCTTCACTGACAGAGGAACCATATTCCCCAGAGTAAAACTCTTTTGTAAAGGAAGTCACATCCTTTGGAAACAGGATCTTAAATTCGACGCGTTCCATGGGAAGTTGCCATCCATCACCGATCAGGTTGAAGTAGAACAATTGTTTTCCGTCCAGACCCAAATCCCGCGTTTTGATCGTGTAGGAATAGGTGAAGCGTTTGGCTCCGGTAAAGTATTCACCTTCGGTACCGATACGTATGCTCACACCTTCATAACTGCTCTCAATTAAAGATTCTTCATTGAGAACACTGATATCAGAAACCGGAAAACGGTAAACACGATCAACGACAGTGCCATCTTCCATCGTGAATTTCATGTTATAAACCTGGGGAATCAGGGCATAGATGCCTTGGGAAGGCGTATCGAAGAATACATCGATGACATGGGTCATTTTATAAATCCCGTCTTCCTCAACGACCATTTCAACGCTGTGATTGGTGAATCGGTCGTAGGCATTTACAGACAGGGCAGAGTTAAATAAAAGGAAAATTGAAACGAAAAGAAGCAAGAAAAGTTTTTTCATCCGCTACCTCCTTGGTTAAAAAAAGGGACTTATGTCCCTTTTGACTCAGAATTGTACTTTAACGTTTTGACGTTGGGTAGCATCTTCTACTTCAAACAACGGACGTTTGATAAATTTGAATAAGTTAGCTACGATATTGTTAGGGAATGATTCGACCATCGTGTTGTACTGACGGGTCGTACCATTGTAGAACTTACGGGCATTGGCAATGTCTTCTTCCAATACTCTTAACTGTGCCTGCAAATCCAAGAATTGAGTATTTGCTTTTAGATCCGGATAGGCTTCCGCAAGTGCAAATAAACGACCTAAGACACCGGCAAATTCACCTTCAGCTTTAGCTTTGTCTTCGACATTTGAGGCATTAACTGCTTTGTTACGGGCAGAAATGACACGTTCAAGCGTTTCGCTTTCGTGTTTGGCATAACCTTTGACAGTTTCGACCAAATTGGGGATCAAGTCATAGCGTTTGACCAAATATACATCCATGGTGGAGAATGCTTCGTCTACTTTATTGCGCCAGGCAATAAATCCGTTGTATGCCGACATAAGCCAAAGGCCGATGACGACGACTATGGCTAATAAGCCAAAAAACCATTCCATATGTGTACCTCCTGGTATTGATATGAGTACATTATACACCGTTGTGTAATAAATCTCAATTAATGACATGGGGCACATCCTTGTCATTTCTGTGCTTTCGTTGTATAATTCATTTGCAAACGGGGGTGTCTTGGTTTCGACAGGATTTCGTTTGATTCAGGGTGCAGTGGTGTGGCTACCTAAAGGCTAAAAAAATAACTGGAAACAGACTTTCTTTCGCTGCTTAATTAGCAACTAACAAGCTATCAGCGCGTCCGGTACGGCTTTCCCATTGGGCCATACCCTGACGTCAGAAACGATGGGTAAGTGCAGAGTAGTTCGCTCAGCGAGGCTGCATCGACAATCCAGTGAGCAAATCAACGCTTGTTTGTCTATTTCTTAAGGGTTGATCAAAAGCAAATAGAATAAACTGTAGACCTCTGAATGTGGGACACTTCTTGGACAGGAGTTCAATTCTCCTCACCTCCACCAAATGCAAAAACTAACCGCTGAGAAGCGGTTTTGTTTTGTATTGTTCGTCATTTATAAATAACTGTGATGTTAAATAAAGATGATGTGTTTATTGTTGACTGATCCAAGGCTTACCTTTTCGATCAACATCGTAAATGCCCCAATGTTTTTCAGCTTCCAGCGGATCATTTCCGCCTTTCCAGGGTTCATCGAAAGCTTCAAAGATAAACATAGTGACTTCATTCTTCCTAGACCATGCAATCATTTGATCTAAATAGCCTTTTTGATAGTCTTCGTTTGTTTCAGTAATATCCATATTCTCAGTCGCACTGGTAGTCCATCCGAATTCAGTAAAAATAACCGGTTTATCCGGAAAAGCGGTTTTGGTCTCATGATACTGATTGATTGTCAGTTCAACGGATTCTGAGTAAGGAACACGTTGCCATAAGGGATAAACATGAATGGAAACAAAGTCGACGATTTTCGCTAACTCCACACCTTGATTCCGCCATTCGTATGCACCTTCACAGAACGTGATAGGTAAATCAGTTTTAGACTTCAAGTATTTCGCATGTTCTACCAACGTCTCAGGACTCATTTTATTCGGATGCCAATGCGCGGTGTTTTCATTTCCGATGGAAATCCCCAACACAATGGCTTTATATCGATTTGCGAGCAATGCGACCTGTTCAAGTTGAGCTATATTCAATGATTTGTGTTTCAGAAGTTCTTCATCACTGTAAACACCTCCCCAAGGACAGTTTGGATTGGAAATCTCGCCTTTGGGTTCTACGCCGAGCAGTACCTTAAGAGGTAATTGATGTTCTGTAATTACCCTTAAAACCGATTCTGCGTGCTTTGAAATGTCATACATGCGAATGTATTCAAAATGCTTAGAAAGCAGAACGAGATCTTCTAGTACCTCTGCGTCACTTGGATAAGTTTGATTAATTGGGCTTTGCCCGTTTCTATAACCTGAATAACAGATGGCTGGTTTGTATTGAAACATACGTGTTCCTTTCTTATCAATCTTGACTGACTAAACGATATGACTTCCATGACTTTACGATCGATGTTCAAGTCCCCAAGATTCTGATGAATGTCTCATCAATATATGTTATTAACATTATATCATAGCCCTTAAAAACTCGCGTGCACATCTGTCTCTTATGCGAAATCAACATATTTTTCCGTTTTAAAGAGTAACAAGATATCCAATTGAAGTCAGAATCAGGCAATTGAGTTAAAACTCCATTAAGGATAAGGACTACTCTACATTCCAAAAATCATGCATTGGTCATAGAGAAAGATTTGGTGTCTAGATCAAGTGTAGCTTAATGTTTTAAAAGATTATCTTAAAATACGTTTTTATGCATTCATAGTGTAAGTGAAATGTGAACTAGGTATAATATACATAGATATTTGGGAGAGTTACTATGGACATTAAACGAATTTTCATTTACGGACTGCTTCTTTTGGCAGCAATAGGTTTGGCAACGTTGGGATTTACGGCTTGGGGAACAGAAGGTTTACTGATACCGTTGGGAATTACGTTTGCATACTTCACCAGCATCTTCGTAGTTGCGACGATCATTAACAACAATTCCATCGTTGATATAGGTTGGGGATTGGGTTTTGTTATTGGAGCATGGGCATCCCTGCTTATAACGGAATCACCGAATCTGTTAGCATACTTGTTAGTCGGTTTTATTACTTTGTGGGGATTACGTCTTTCCATCCGCCTGTTTAACCGTAATGTCGGGAAACCTGAAGACTTCCGATATGCACAATGGCGTAAGGAGTGGGGTAAAAACGTTGTCATTACTGCTTTCTTTCGTGTTTTCATGATTCAAGGATTGATTAATTTCGTGGTAGGGTCCGCAGCGTATTCGATCATTAAGTTCAATGCATTTGTATTCGAAGGCTTCCAAGCAGTATTGGTCATCGTCGGGTTTGGTTTGGCTATAGTTGGCTTTGCCTTTGAAGTCATCGGTGATGAGCAGTTGCGTCAGCACATTCAAAAGAAAACTCGCTCACTGCTTCAGACAGGTCTTTGGTCGATTACCCGCCATCCCAATTACTTGGGTGAGATTCTTATCTGGAATGGCATTTACATCGCCGGTTTCAGTCTGTTATTAACCGGAAGCATTCCTTGGATTTATTATCTTATATTGGTATTATCTCCTCTGGTGATGTCGGCAGTGCTGATCAAAATCTCAACGCCACTTCTTGAAAAAAACATGGAGAAATATGCCGGTTGGGCTGAGTATGCACAACGTGTTCCGATGATCTTTCCGTTTACCAAACCGAAAGCATAACTCAAATCTGATAATTATGAGCCGCTTAAAGCGGTTCTTTTTATGAAACTAAATTTATGGTGAAAATGTGACTTATATCAAAGATACGGTGTTTCTGTAGGAATATAATGGATGCATAGTTAATAACTATACCTTATCTATGGAGGAGAAGAAATATGTCAGATTCATCAAGATTCCATCGTTTATCAAATGAACTATTTCCGACGTTAGTTCAATATGTTCCGGTTGTCGATCGGGTTCACGGTGATCATCATCCGGAATTTCATAAGGTTCGACGTCTGTTCGATTCGATTTATCAGAAAACTCAGGCATCAAACGTAGAGAAACCGGATTTGCTCGAAGAGTTCTCTCAATTAAAGGAAATTACGAAGAACTATGCTATTCCTGAGGATGTCTGTGAAACGTATGAAGCTGTTTATGAAATGCTCAGTCAGTTAAGTGCTGCGTATAAAGAATAAAGGCAAACCTCAATCAGAAATGAAGCACTTCATGCTTATGGAGTGCTTTTGTAATAGAGGAATATTGTAATTTTATCACAAAAGGTGTAAAATTACACTATAAAAGGGGTAGATGTAGTATGAAAAGAGCACAATTTATACTTATCATGGATCAACAGGTAAAGCTCATTCGTAATGAGTATGGTCTTAATCAAGACAAAATGGCAGCTTTGCTTGGACTTTCCAAAAAGACACTCGTAGAAATCGAGAAAGGGCGTAGCTCTTTGGGTTGGACCGGTGCGGTTGCTTTGGCCAGCATATTTTCAAACAGTACAATTATTAATAACTCACTTGGAGGTGATGTTGAGGATATTATTGTGGCGATTGCTTTTAGTGATGTAGATGTGAAATATCCTCGAACGATGGGTGGCAAAATCTGGTGGAAGACAGTCCTCGAGAAAGAAGGCTATGTTGTTCAGCAGAACATTCTTTCTCATCATTATCGACTGTTAGATCCAGACAACCGAAGAAGGATTGCTTCGTTTGATTATAATGAGATTGAGGAACATCTGGATAGAGAAATCCTTAAAAAACTGTAGATAGCTTTAAAAGAAAGGAAATCTTTATGAAACTCAAAAGTGTGCTTGGAATAATCGTTTCAATGCTGACTATCATGTTGGGTGGCTTCGTTTTGTTTAA
>JANJWY010000091.1 GCA_024709285.1 Erysipelotrichaceae bacterium | reverse complement strand
AATGAGTCTCAAACAAGCCGGCATCAGGCAACTCTTTTACCCATCGATCAGACACAGCTGCTGCGATATGGCAATGCTCAACGATGCAAAGACAATGTGTATTATCAGCAGGCAAACATTTGCTATTACGATTATGCAAATGTCGGTTTCACTGTTTCTGTACCTCTTATTCAGTTTAAACAAGATATAAATTATACAGCATATCTTATCATTCATTCCAAAAAATTAAATATTTTCCAAAAAATACCTTTATATTTTCCTTTGGATCAGCCAATCAAGACGAAAATCAATGATATTGAATATCAAAGCATTTCCAACTTGAAAGATACCGAAATAACCATAATTGCTGCTCATGTGTATGCACGTTCGGGTCCTTCGACCAGTTACCCCATATACTCTGTCGGTTCTAATTGTTCAACAGCCTACTTAAATCGAGCGTATTTCAGAGAGAACACTACATACAAACAAGTATTTGAAAGATATTTTGACGGTGTAAATACTTATTACAGAATCTCAGCTAATCCGAGTGACTGCTATTTAAGCCGAAGAAGAATCATTGAAGGCACCTTAATTAAGCCGGTATGGATTGTGTCCAGTTATGTGCAATACAGTGGTACTCCGCTGATGATTACCAGTCGACTGATAAACACTTACCCATGGTTTGATATAGATCATCCGACAATCACAATCAACGATTCGTTTGACTACAATGACTATATTTCTGCTTATGATAAAGAAGAAGGGGACTTGAGTGAAAAAATAAGAATTATCAGCAACTTATTTGAAAACAAGGCCGGAGTGTATTCACTTGTTTTCGAAGTTTCTGATCAATACGGTTACACATCACACGCAATCATGTATGTTACAGTTATTGAACCCGCAAACATTCCGCCAACGATAAACGCAATGGATAAGTCTGTTTATCGCTTCACGTCTTTTGATCCTTATGATGATGTTTATGCTTTTGATGTTGAAGATGGAGATATTAGTGATCGTCTGTCAGTAAACGGTGATGTAGATACATCGCTAATTAAGGATAATATTGTATGTTACCATGTGACTGATTCTCATGGTGCATTGGCAACAAAGTGCATCATCGTTAGAGTTATAAGCAATCCTAACAATAAAATACGTTTTATAAGCTATAAGGCAAAAGATACCGCCAAATATCCTTGGCAGTATCTTGGGCACATAATGAATAGGGAACTGATGAATATAGACCCTTATGTGAGTAAAACTATAACTAAATAACTTCGTATAATGTATATTATGTAAGTTTTGCCACTTAACATATCAATCTGGGAATCGTTTGGGTCTATCTTCTATTTCAAATATTCAAGCACTGACTTACCATACGAAGTCATCTGTACATTGAAATTATCGGTAATTGTCGCTCCGATATCCGCAAATGTATCACTTACCGGTAATAAACCGCTGCCTTTAAATGATGGTGAATAATATACTTGGAAAACCATTTCACGAGTATGATCAGTTCCGTGATGTACCGGATCATTGCCATGATCGGCCGTAAGAAGCATTAAATCTTCTTCTTTAAGCTTTGCTATCAATTCACCGAGTTGTACGTCAAATTGTTCCAATTCATCTCCATAACCGACTGGGTTTCTGCGATGACCCCAAAGTGCGTCAAAATCAACTAGATTGGTAAAAAGCAAACCTGTGAAATCCTTATCAAGTAAATCTATCGTCGTTTGCATGCCATGCTGATTGCTTTTGCTTTTATAATATTCAGTAACACCTTCACCATCGAAAATATCAACGATTTTTCCTACACTGATCACATCATATTTAGCTTCTTTTAAATGATCCAATGCAGTCTTGCCGTAAGGTTTTAATGCGTAATCATGACGATTTGATGTGCGTTTAAACTCCCCTGCTCTTGATCCGACAAATGGGCGGGCGATAACGCGACCCACCAACCACTTGGGCTGCATGGTTAGTTCTCGGGCAATTTCACAACAGCGATATAACTCATCCAAGCCGAAGGTTTCTTCATGTGCAGCAATCTGTAACACAGAATCTGCTGATGTATAAACGATCATATCCCCTGTTTTCATGTGATCTTCGCCATATTCATCCAACACTTCTGTTCCTGAAGCCGATCGATTACACACGATGTTGTGTCCGGTCCTTTTGATCAATTCTTGAATCAGATCGTCCGGGAAACCAGTATCCGTAAATGTCTGGAATGGTTTCTCTATAAAAAGACCCATCATCTCCCAGTGCCCGGTCATCGTGTCTTTTCCGGCAGAAGCCTCTGCCATCTTGCCATAGTAACCCAACGGTGAAACGGAGGGTTCAACACCTTGGATCGGATGAAGATTTCCCATGCCTAACGAAGCAATGTTCGGCATATCTAAACCACCAACAGCCTTAGCAATGTTTCCAAAGGTATCGGAACCCAAATCGTCATATTTGGCTGCATCCGGAGCAGCACCAACGCCAACGGAATCCAAAACTATGGTAATAATTCTTTTAAATTTGTAATTATTCATCTTCGTTCTCCTTGTCTAAAAGACGTCCCGGATGAAATTCATCATAGTTACGATGAAGTCGTCCGCTTTCGATATGTGTGTAAATCTGAGTCGTAGAAATGTCGCTGTGACCCAGTAATTCCTGAATGATTCTCAAATCAGCACCACCCTGCAGCAATGCCGAAGCAAAACTGTGCCGTAAAGTATGTGGTGATATTTTTGGCTGTAAATTCAGTTCTTCCGACTTATATTTTAGCACAGACCAAACATATTGACGAGACAGTTGCTTGCCGTTAGGGCCGATAAATACGACAGAACTCGCCTTTTTTAACCATTTGGGACGAATATTATCAATATAGTTTCTATATGCTTTTAAAGCTGATTTACCAATCGGGATAATTCGTTCTTTGTCACCTTTGCCTATGATTCGAAGTATACCCTCTTCGATGTAGATTTGCTGAAACTGCAATTGACACAACTCACTGACTCGCAAGCCCGTCGCAAACAATAATTCACAAATCGTTTTCTGATATTCACCGATGGGCGTTGATGGAAAACTTTCAAGCAACCGGTTGACATCAGCTCTTGTAAGTGTTTTGGGAAGCGGATTTTTTGCTCGTGACACCGAAAGTTTTACGGTTGGATCGATTATTTTATATTGTTCAAACAAAAACCGATGGAATCCTGTTACTGAACTTACCATTCGATTTACAGACGTCGGTTTTTTCGATTGTTGGATGAAACTGATCCAGTCAATTATATCCTTGTATACGATTTGATTTAAATTCATACCTTTCTCAGTCATAAAAAGACGGTAATTGTTTAAATCCCGACGATATGCATCCACAGTGTTTTTGGCTTTTCCCTCATTGATCATACAATGATGAAGAAAGTCATTCACAGCTTCAATGAATTCCATATTCCTCCTAAAAAAGTTTTAGTTGTTCACTGATTATATCACGAAAAATGAAGTGCGAACACCCGACGCCAAGCAATTTGACTGTATACGATGAGAAATGGGCATCAAACAATAGCAAAGCATTTTCGAAGAATTCCTTGTGTGAGTTGGTTGGATTTGATAATTTCATGGATCGAGTGTAAGACTGAAACATATCATCCTTGATAGTGATGTTCACCTGTTGTGCTAAAACACCTTCTTCAATACAGCGTTGTTGCAGTTCTTTGCACAAACGATCTACAACCAGTACGATTTCATCATAATCACTGGTAGCATTCAATAGCGTTGTTGACTGAGACAGGGATTTTACGGTTTGCCCGACCTCAAGTTCACTGTCATCTTCACCATTGGCACGAGCAATCATAATATCCGTACTTCTTTTGAAAATCGGTTGAACTTTGCTGCTGTCACAGTTAGCTAAATCTCCGATTGTCAAAATTCCATTAGCTTTGAGAAGTTCGGCAGACTTAATGCCGACACCATGCATTCGCTCGATCGGTAAAGGCCAAAGTTTGCTTTCAACTTCCTTTTGCCGCAATACTGTCATTCCTTTAGGCTTTTTGATATCCGATGCCATTTTAGCTAAAAAGCGGTTTGGTGCAATCCCGATACTTACATCCAAACCAATCGATTTTTTTATATCTTTTCGAATGACCATTGCCAAATCCAACGGACGTTTATACTTAACAATGGCTTCAGAAACATCC
>JANJWY010000085.1 GCA_024709285.1 Erysipelotrichaceae bacterium | reverse complement strand
TAGCCCTTTTAAAGACTAAAAATGAGAATCCATATAATAATAGAGATGATCCTTTGGCCCATTTTCTAACCTCAATTCTAAATCAGGCACACAGCGATTCTTGTTTCTTCAAGATAAAGCAGGTCAACGATACCTTTACTTCCCGTTTGAGGATATACGTTATCCGGTGATCATAAGTATCAAAAAATGTAATGGATGACACAGATAAACATCGCGATCCAGACAGATACACTGGTTTTACATTCAATCGGATGATCAATCAAATAAAGAGTAATGCTCGAAAGTGATTCATCCCTGATACCAAACAATTTATTTACAATTATACGTATATGGATTACAATATAAGTATATTTGTAAAGAGGTGATGGTGATGAATAATCAGGACAAACTAGATCAAATCATTCAGAAGCAACACGGTACAGTTCTAAGTTCTGATCTGGATCTGTATGAAATTCCCAGAGTCTATCTCCAAATGATGGTGGCGGAAGGAAAACTTGAAAGAGTTGATCGTGGTGTTTATGTTTCCATCGATGCTATTGAAGATGAAATGTTTTCCATGCAGACGAAGTATCCGAAATTAGTCTTTTCTCATGAAACAGCGCTTTATTTGCATAGCCTTACCGATAGAACTCCTTTTATGTATTCAGCCTCTGTTCCAAGTGGATATAAAGTGGTTGAGTCAGTGGCAGAACGATTCAAAATCTACTACATCAAAAAGGATCTTCATGAACTCGGTGTAGAAACAGTTCAAAGTTCTCACGGTAATCCCGTCAAGACCTATAACATCGAAAGAACGATATGTGACCTTATCAGAAGCAGAAATCGCATTGACGGCCAAATTCTGAATGAAGCCTTAAAACGTTTTGTGAAATTGAAGTCAGCAGATCTTTCGATTCTCATGGATTATGCTAGAAAGCTCAAAATTGATACTGTACTCAAACATTACCTTGAGGTGTTGCTTTGAGAGGGAGTGCTATGAGTTTAAAGGCAAAAATTCGAAATCTTGCAAGAATGAAGGATATGTCTGCTCAAGTAGTACTCCAAAATTACATGTTTGAACGATTTTTAGAAAGGCTTTCCAGATCAAGATACCGGGATAGATTTATTTTAAAAGGCGGGATGCTGATTGCCTCACTTGTAGGCATCGCTAACCGATCAACGATGGACATGGATGTCACGATTAAAGATTATCCCTTCAATATTGAATCACTGATCAAAGCGATCAACGAGATCTGTAATATTACAATTGATGATGGTGTGTCTTTCTTTTTTTTAGGAATCGAAGCCATAAGAGATGATGATGCCTACGGCGGCTATCGAATGAGTATCACTTCTGAATATAATACAATCACAACTCCCATGCAAATTGATATCACTACGGGAGATGCAATTACTCCTAAGGAAGTCCAGTATTCATTCAAAATGATGTTTGAGGATCGCAGCTTTAATGTTTGGATTTATAACATCGAGACCGTTTTGGCGGAAAAAGTTGAAACCATTTTGAGACGTGGCGAACTAAATACAAGGCTAAGGGATTTTTACGATGTTTATATTCTGACAAGAACTCAGAGTTTTAATCACTCAGTGTTTATTGAAGCGCTGAGATCAACGGCCAATCACAGAGAAACATCTCATATTTTTAATGACATCAACAACCTCCTGGAAGTAATCAGAGGCAGCGAGACCCTGAGGTCCAGATGGGTGAAGTACACAAAAGATTACAGGTATGCGGATGGAATTTCATTCGAAAATATCTTTGATTCTTTATGGATGCTGTTCCTTGATTCTGGATTTTAATCTCCGTTTAACTATGATTGAAATTTAATATTCCGGAAAATAAAGACTGCATTCCCAAGTCACTAATTTATTACATTCTAGTTTTCAAGAACAATAGACCTAAATCAATATCCATATTTTTACTTTAAAAACACCTATCAAAACCGTAATTTCCTGATTATTTAAAATTTACGAAACCGATTTCAAAAAACTGGCGGTTTTCGAGGATGAATTGCTCAAAAGGCATTGCTCTTTATAAAATGGCACTATATAATCAAATTAAAGCAGGAATTATCAACGAGATAAGGGAGGACCATCCATCATGAACCCATCAAATTTATTCTTTGGAAGTGCGTCGCTGAATGATGAAAATGCGAAGATTTCATTAGAGACAGTGACCGTCAACAAGGAATCATTCTTCAAAATCGCAAACGTCAATCACATGAATCCGTTCTTTATGACCATCGTCAGTGATGTCGATCATTGGATGTTTATATCCAGTACCGGCGGACTGACGTGCGGACGCAAAAACGCGGACAGCGCACTGTTTCCATATTATACGGATGACAAAATTCATGACAGCTTTGAAACCACAGGATCCAATACAACAATCATCGTCTCGAGGGACGAAAAAAATTTTTTATGGAAACCGTTTTCGGTTCACAACAGCCATGTCTATAAGATCACTCGAAACCTATACAAAAACACGATTGGCAATAAAATCATGTTTGAAGAGGTCAATCATGATTTAGGTGTTGCCTTTACCTATACCTGGAAAAACAGCGATAAATTCGGATTCATCAAAGAATCTAGGATCATTAATTTATCCGATACTGACGTTCGTGTAAAAGTGTTGGATGGCATTCGCAACATCCTTCCCTACGGTGTCAACACCAACTTACAACAATCTCTTAGTACGCTTCTTGATGGATATAAACGATGTGAATTGGTGGGTGGTGGATTAGGCATATTCAATCTGAGCTCCATCTTAACCGATAAAGCTGAGCCCAGCGAATCACTAAAAGCAACGGTCGTTTGGTCAAAGGGACTTAACCATCCAACCTATCTTCTGTCAGAACAACAAGTCGAAGCATTCGCTTTGAATCATGAAGTCCAAACGGAAACTGATGTTAAGGGCAGACGTGGCTCTTACTATATTGTTGATTCGTTTTTACTAAAAAAACATGAATCAAAAGATTGGATCATCGTTGCGGAACTGAATCGGAGTGCGGTCGATATTGTGAAACGCATAAAGGAGATTAGTGAAAACTCATCCTTGATTGAGGATGTGCAAGTGGATGTGTCTAAAGGTGATAATAATCTTAAGAAACTGGTGTTTAACGCCGATGGCATGCAATGCACGGCCAACGAAAAAACAAGTTACCGACATTTCTCAAATACGCTGTATAACATCATGCGCGGCGGAGTTTACGCTGATGGCTATAATATTGAAAGAGATGACTTTAAAGGCTTTGTTAAGGTATGGAATAAAGACATTTATACGCAGCAGTTGGAATTTCTTGAACAGTTACCATCAACCATCAACTATAATGAACTGCTCATATTGGTTGAAGGTTTAGATAACAAAGATTTCGAACGTCTTGTATTAGAGTACTTACCGCTCACTTTCAGCCGACGTCATGGCGATCCAAGCCGTCCTTGGAATCGGTTCAGCATTGAAGTCGTAAAAGATGACGGAAGCAAGAAACTGAACTTTGAAGGAAACTGGCGCGATATCTTCCAAAACTGGGAAGCCTTATCGATGTCCTATCCGGCATTTACCGAAAGTATCATTGCTAAGTTTGTCAACGCTTCGACCGCCGATGGATACAATCCCTATCGCATCACAAAACACGGACTTGATTGGGAAGCCTTAAATCCCGATGAACCGTGGTCAAACATCGGATATTGGGGAGACCATCAAATCATTTATCTTCTCAAACTGATGGAAATATCCAAAGCGTACAATCCTGCGAAACTGATGAATTATCTGCACAAAGACATCTTTGTGTATGCCAATGTTCCGTATAGAATCAAGGGATTTGATGCGTTGGTAGAAGATCCAATAAATAGTATTCTTTATGATTATCCGATTGAAAAACAGATTCACACCAAAGCCGCAAGTGTTGGGG
>JANJWY010000082.1 GCA_024709285.1 Erysipelotrichaceae bacterium | reverse complement strand
CATCGGTGTTCCCAATATTTCTGATGTTGAATCACTTTCAGACTTATTGAGAGAGTTGAATGTGACTGTGATTCAAAAATCTCAGGATCATATCGTTATCGATCCTAGCGAAATGTACAATAAACCATTGGAAACCCAAGCAGTGACAAAACTGAGAGCATCTTATTATTTTATGGGTGCGCTTTTGGGTAAATATAAGGAAGTTAAAATGAAGATGCCGGGCGGATGCTATTTAGGACCGCGGCCGATTGATTTGCATTTAAAAGGATTTGAAGCTTTGGGTGCAACCGTTGAATATACTCAGGGAAGTTATCATATTCACGCGGATGAATTGGTGGGTGCCAAGATATTTTTGGATATCTCTTCTGTAGGGGCTACGATTAATATCATGATGGCAGCTGTGTATGCGAAGGGTCGTACGACCATTGAGAATGCGGCGAAGGAACCGGAAATCATCGATGTTGCGACAATGCTCAATAAAATGGGTGCACACATCCGTGGTGCCGGAACCAATGTGATTACGATCGATGGTGTTGATGAACTTTCGGGATGCTTCCATGAAATCATTCCGGATCGTATTGAAGCAGGGACGTTTATCATCATGGCAGCGGCAGCAGCAGATGAGATGGTTATTGAGAATATCATTCCGCAGCACTTGGAGTCATTATTATCTAAACTTCAGGAAATGGGTGTGGACATGGATGTCAAAGTTGATAAGGTTACGATTCGTGGCGGCAGAAAGTTGAATGGTGTTGATATCAAGACGTTGCCGTATCCCGGGTTTGCGACGGATTTGCAACAACCGCTGACACCGTTGTTAACACAGGCGACCGGCGAGTCGACCATCAAAGAAACGATTTATACAGAGCGGTTTAAGCATTGTGTTGAATTACAACGGATGAGTGCCAATATAGATTTAGCCCCTGCACAAGCTACGATCAAAGGTCCTACTAAACTGTTTGGGGATATTGTTACAGCTACGGATTTGCGTTGCGGTGCATCACTGGTCATTGCCGGATTGATTGCGCAGGGAGTTACGGAGATTCATGAAGTTTACCATATTGATCGTGGGTATGATGATTTGGATGGCAAGCTGAAGGGATTAGGGGCAGTAATCTGGCGCGAAGTAGCATAACCGATGAAATATTTTCTCAACGGGGTTACAATGTCATCGAGGTGTTGATATGAATAACAAACAAGTTGAGATTATAATTAAGTCGTTGAATGTAGATCAACTGTCAGAATATTTGAAGGAATCATTTTGTGATCCGATGCGGATCATCAAGGAGAATATTCATAATGGTTTGAAACCCATGCATTTACCGTTAGAAACGGAAAATCTGGAGGAAATCAAGAAGACATTTTTGAAATATGAAATGGTTATTGATGGAAATCTGAAACTCGAAGAGAATCTGATGCCTGTCATTCAGTCTGTGTCGCACTTATCGTTGGATCAGCGATTGGTTGCAAAGTCGATTTTGCGTAATTGTTCAACCGGTCATCAGAAAGAACTCGCCGTTGCGCAGAAATTAACAGAGTTGACAAGTGAAGTTTCTTGTCAAGTGTATGATCTGATACGACAACTTACATACAAAACCGACGACCGCATTGACATTTATGATAATTATTTAGTAGACTTAATCGAAAGAAGCGATTAAGTCTTTTTTTTGGAGGAAGCATGAAAAATTTCTTGCGGGTAATTTATCAGAAATATATTTTAGACGGTCTTTCGGCGATGGCGCTGGGATTGTTTGCTTCATTGATCGTCGGCTTGATTTTGCGTACTTCGGCGGAACAGTTGTTGAAGGTGTGGCCGGATGGTTTCTTTTTAAGTTCATTACAGGAGATCGGTAGTGCGGCAATTGCCATGATGGGTCCGGCGATTGCGATTGCGGTGTCATATAAGTTAAAAGCACCGTTGCTGGTACTGGTTGCCTCCATGGTGGCCGGGCAGTTGGGTGCTGTGTATGGCGGTCCGGCAGGGGCTTATCTTTCGGTCGTACTGGCGATTGAGGCAGGCTCCTTGGTGTCAAAGAAGACGCCGCTGGATATCATCATTACCCCGACAGTGACTATGATTGCCGGATTTCTTGTGGCCATCTCCGCAGGGCAGCTGATTGGCATACTGATGTCCGGATTGGGTGTCGTCATCATTGAGGCGACCAAAGCGCAGCCGTTTATCATGGGAATCATTGTTTCGGTGGTCATGGGTATGATTCTGACTGCACCGATTTCCAGTGCTGCCTTGGCGTTGATGTTACAGATTTCGGGATTGGCTGCCGGAGCGGCAACAGCCGGTTGTTGTGCACAGATGGTCGGATTTGCTTTGATGAGTCGCAAGGATAATAAGTCGGGCGAAGTGATTGCGCAGGGATTGGGTACTTCCATGTTGCAAGTGAGCAATATCATCCGTAATCCGTGGATTTGGGTACCTCCCACGTTGGCGGCGGCCATTACCGGTCCGTTAGCGACCATCGTATTTAAGATGGAAAATGTGGCGGCTGGTGCCGGTATGGGTACTAGTGGGTTGGTCGGTGTACTGCTGACTTTTCAGACGATGGGATTTACTACGGATGTTCTGTTGAAAGTTTTATTTCTGTATATCGCGCTGCCTGGTGTACTAAGTGTGCTTTTTTATGAAATTTTGTTTAGGTTGAATAAAATCAAAGCCGGAGATTGTACGATCAACGTTGACTGATGCACTTGAGTGCATCTTTTTTTTGGTTTTGAGGGTATAATATAGGTGAATTCGGAGGGATGCTTATGAGTATGCTCGCTGCCTTTGCACTCCCCCATCCACCGATTGCCATTGAGAAAATCGGTCGGGGAGAAGAAAGAAACATCC
>JANJWY010000026.1 GCA_024709285.1 Erysipelotrichaceae bacterium | reverse complement strand
ACCCTTTTTCTCATGGCAGTTTGATTTTGTTTTCCTTGCTTTTTCGATACAGAATGACCGTCTTGCCGATGATCTGAACAATCTCACATTTGCAGGCCGAACTGATATCCAACGCAACTTCCATGACGGGTGTCGGACAGGATTTTAATACGGAAATCTTAACGAGTTCATGAGCAGTCAGAGAATCGCCGATGGTTTTGGTCAGATTTGCACTGACTCCGTCTTTACCGACCTGAAAAAGCGCTGGCAGTGTATTGGCCAATGAACGCAATTCACTTTTTTGTTTTGAGGTTAACATTAAATAACCGCCTTTCTTACAAATATCTCACATGGTGTGATAGCCTGCGTTTTGATTACACAATCACCAAGAATACTGATAAATCCGATATACATCAAAACGATGTCCGTTTTCTCATCTGTCTTCTTCCAGGTTTGAGTTACAAGTTCAGACTTCTGTGACACCGAAGGCACTTTTCCTGCGGTGTGATTATCCCAATAGGACTGTGCATTTTCACTTTTCGTCCGATGAACATCGACCCCTTGAGGTAAATACAACACTGCAGAAACCTCATCTTTGATATCCAAATGGATCATGGCACTCTGACCGATGATCAGAGTCTGCTTTCCTGAAAGCTGATAAACGATCGGCTTGATCATCGATTTGGGCTGAAGCAACTTTACCTGATCTGCGGAAAGATGATTCAGAAAATGATTCCGCATTTCGATGCCTGGCGTATCATAGATCGTATATCCCCGCTCAGCAATCGGTATCAAATCGACCGTCGTACCGGGATACTGACTGACCGTGATGGGTAAACGCTTGGGAAACAAGGCATTGATCAACGTTGATTTACCGGCATTGGCAACACCAAACACTACGACATCCCGATTGTTTCTAAAAATGTCAATCGCCTTAAATACATCAGAAGTACCGTCTTTGCCAAAATCACTTACAACAACGATACCCTTAGGGACAATGTTTGACGATTTGCAGCGCTGCTGGATCATTGCCGTAATTTTGTGTTGGGACAATGTCGCCGGCAACAGTTCCCGTTTGGTAGCGACGACAATGATATCTTTCTGTGGCAGATGACGGAACAGACCGTCAATTATACTTTCCTCAAGGTGAAACAAGTCTATGACCCATAAAAACAAGGCATCCATGGAAGAAAGCTTCTTAAGTAACGTTTCCGTTTCAATCAGCACGGCGGAAGTCAACTTATACTCGCCGTAATGAGTCAAACGGTAGCAGCGTTTGCATAGTTCAGCATCGCTTTTCCCCGAATATCCTTTGCTATCGGGATCACTGGTTTGCAGCAATACACCGCAACCTTTACAATAATGCATATGTTCAGTCATTGATATGCCCTTTCTTAACCATCAACCGCTTTTCCAGCCAACGGCTGAAGCGGGAAAATATAATGTCACGAGGTGAAATCGGCTCGACATAGATCGATGCCATTCCGTTGATTTTTGCTCCTAAAACATCGGTCAGCAGCTGATCGCCGATACAACAAACTTCACTGCTTTTAAGACCGGTATCGCTTAGTAATTTTTTATAATAAGGCGAAAACGGTTTGCAGGCAAATCCATAACCTTTAAAACCGTAAACCGAAGTAATTGATTTCATCCGGCTTTTGCGATTGTTTGAAAGCAACAAAACAAAAAAACCTGATGCAGCAGCTTCTTGCAGCCACATAAGTTTATCTTCACTGATTACATCTTTATGATGCGGAGTCAGTGTATTGTCAATATCAATGATCAAAGCGCGGATGCCGGATAGCTTCAGCTGCCCTAAGTCAATCAATTCGATAGCTGATACAACAAGGTCGGGACGGATTTTTTTAATCATGGACTTCCTCCGTGTATATTATAACAAAATCTTCTGACATTCTGTTAAAAGTATTGCATATTGCATGCAAACCATCCGTAAATATGATATTTATATTCAAGGTGAAATTATGAACATACAACTCTGTATACTGAATGCCGAAGGCATTTTGCTGGATTTTAACCGGTCTTTGGTTGAATGTTGGCAAACCACGGCTAAACAACACGAAATAGACATACCTGAAGGTTTCTTTGAGAACATTCTAAGTGCAGGTGTCGACCATCATCAAAAAGTCTTCTATCAATATCCCAGATTGGCTCAGATCGAACGTGAAGTGATCGCAAAACACAGAATGCTGCCTGTATATATCAACGAAATGATATTTGAACTACTTGATTATCTGAAGGATAATCACATAAAGATTGCTATTGTCAGTGATAACAGCCGAAAAGTCATCTTACCAAAAATCGAATCCATTATCCGAGATTATAATATCGGGGTATTGGTTTGTTCAAACGAAGTTCTCAATGGCAAGCCCGATCCCAACGTTTATTTCAAAGCCGCAAAACTCAGTGATATCAAACCGGGCCATACATTAGTGATCGATGACTCACGTAACGGATGCTATGCAGCTCATTTGGCATACATGCGCAGCGTTTTCTATCAAAATTCCTTACCCATCAGTGAACGATTATTCAAATACAGTTACCGCCAGGTATCCCATTTAAATGAAATCATTGACATCATCAGACAAGAAAACGACCTTCGCGAGAAGGTCATTTTTTATTCTTCTAAATCCAGTGCCATCATCTCTAGATGTGAGCTTTCAACCCGTATCGGGATGTCGATGATCGGCGCTGCTTCTATGCCTTTAATCAGTGAAAATCCGCCGCTGATCGTCAGTGCACTGCTGTAAGTCGCGTCCTTCGCCATGATCGGCACATCTTTAAACAAGATTGATTTCAGTGATCCGTTTAAAAGTTCAAATGAATCATAGACAGAACCGCTCAAAACATACAGGGCTTTCTGCGGATTTGATTTTACTTTTTTTGCTACCAGTTCACCTTTGACCGGACGATTGGTTTTTGTGATTTCGGTTGCCCGAATGCGTTTGCTTAATCCTTTTTCACTGATGATCGATACATAATCCGCATCCTTGGAGAGTCTGCAGGCATAGGCAATCGAATCAGCCGATGCCAGATTCAACGCTTTGACACCCTTGGATTTGCATTGAACCGATGGAATCTGACCTTGTCCGTATCTCGCCAGATAACCGCCCTCACTGATGATCAGCACATCGTCAGATTCTCCGATCAGAAATGCCGCTACGATTTCGGATTTATGATTCAGACTCATGGCTGTCGATACTTTGCTGTTTCGAACCAGTACCCAGTCTTCTGCCGGCGTCTTTTTGATAAATCCGTCATTGGTGACCGTTACGATCCATTGATACGTATGAAAGTCCTTAAACAGCATCGCTCCGACGATCTTGTCTTCATTCTCTCCCTTGACCCACTGATTTAAATGTGCACCGATTTCCTTAAATTTGGCTTCCTCGATTTGATATACCGGCAGATAAGCATAGTTACCCTTCCGGGTGATCAGTATCAGTGTGTCCAAGGTATCGCATTCCAGCGTCCCGATCAGTTTGTCCCCTTCTTTTAAACCGGTCAGCCCTTCAGACGCTGTTTTCGAACGCATGGACACCCGTTTGAGATAACCGTCACGGGAAACTGAGATGACGACTCTTTCATTGGTGATCATGCTTAATTTATCAATGACGATTTCCGATACTTCCTTTTCAATCACACTGCGCCGTGGTACAGCAAATTTTTCTTTGATTTCCCGCAGTTCTTTGACGATGACACTGCGAAGCATTTCGGGCTGATCGATGATTGTTTTCAGATATTCCATTTGATTGATCAACAGTGCGAATTCTTCCTTCAATGCGAAGATATCGGTATTGGTCAGTCGGTATAACCGCAAAGTAACAATAGCCTCGGATTGGGCATCACTGAAATCAAACGCATTACATAAGCGGGTTTTGGCATCGCCTTTATCCTTTGAGGAACGGATGATCGCAATGATTTCATCGAGTATCGAAACGGCTTTGATCAACCCTTCCAATATATGCAGACGCTCTTCCATTTTGTTATAACGATATTGACTGCGCTTTAAAACAACATCTTTACGATGGGCTATATATGCGTCCAGTAATCCGAAAATCCCCAATTGGACCGGGCGCTGATGTACGATTGCCACCATATTGATATTGTAAGCCACTTGTAAATCCGTACTTTTATATATGATATTGGTAATCAGATTATCATCGGATTCTTTTCGTAAATCAATGACGATTCTTAATCCGTTTCGGTCGGATTCATCACGGACATCAAGTATTCCGTCCACCGTTTTATTCAAACGGATATCATCCAGTTTTCGCACCATGTTCGCCTTTACGACTTCATACGGAATCTCGGTTATGATGATCTGCTTGATCGTTTTGGTTTCCTTGACCTCAAGTTTGCTGCGGATGATGACCTTCCCTTTGCCGGTCGCAAAATAATCCCGGATGCCCTCTTCCCCCTGAACGATCGCGCCAGTCGGAAAATCCGGACCCTGACAAATCTCCATGATTTCTTCCAAACTGCAAAACGGTGCATTCATCCGATAGATTGTCGCATCGATGATTTCACCTAAATTGTGCGGGGGGATGTTGGTGGCATACCCTGCCGAAATCCCGGTAGCCCCGTTGACAAGCAGTTGGGGATATCCGGCTGGCAAAACTGTCGGCTCTTCGGTCGTATCATCAAAGTTTAAGGTAAATGGTACAGTCTGCTCATCGATGTCCGTAAGCAGATTTTGTGCAAAAGCCGAAAGCCGAGCTTCGGTATAACGCATGGCAGCTGCCGGATCATCATCGATCGACCCGTTGTTCCCTTGCATATCAACCAAAGGAATATTCATTTTCCAGGGCTGCGACAAGCGCACCATGGCTTCGTAGACACTCGAATCACCATGAGGGTGATAATTACCAATAACAAGACCTACGGTCTTTGCAGACTTGCGATAGGGCTTATCCGGGGTATTGCCATCGCTGTACATTGCATATAGGATGCGTCGCTGAACAGGTTTACAGCCATCACGGGCATCCGGCAGAGCCCGGTCTTGGATGATGTATTTGGAATAGCGTCCGAAGCGGTCTTCCATCACATCTTCCAATGCCAGCATTTTAATCGTTGATTGATCGTCCGCCATATCCGCCCTCCTTCGCTAATTGTTCTTCCATGGTAAAAGCCACATGCTCTTCAATCCAGTCACGGCGAAGATTGGCTTTATCGCCCATCAAAATACTGACCTTCTTATTGGCCATCAAGGCATCATCGATGCCGATTTGAATCAGTGTGCGTGTCTTGGGATTCATCGTCGTTTCCCACAATTGATCGGCATTCATTTCGCCCAACCCCTTGTAACGCTGTAATTCACACTTACCTAACTGTCCGCGTTTGATACGAAGATCATCATCGTCATAAGCGTAGGTCACTTGTTTTCCCTTGGTCAGTTTATATAACGGAGGCAAAGCAATGTATACTTTCCCAACATCGATCAGTTCTCTCATATATCGATAGAAAAAGGTTAAAAGAAGCACTTGGATATGCGCTCCGTCGGTATCCGCATCGGTCATGATGATGACTTTGTCATAATTACAGTCACGTACTTCAAAATCATTGCCTACACCGGCTCCCAACGCATGAATGATCGTATTCAGCTCTTCATTTTTCTCAATATCACCGATACTGGCTTTCTCGGTATTCAGCACTTTCCCGCGCAAGGGCAAAATCGCCTGAAACTTTGAGTCACGGCCCTGTTTGGCACTGCCGCCGGCCGAATCGCCTTCGACCAGAAACAGTTCGTTCTTTTTGGAATCTTTACTTTGAGCTGCTGCCAGTTTGCCTGACAGAAGACGTTCGCTCTTTCCGTTCTTTTTACCCTTGCGTGCTTCTTCCCGGGCCTTACGTGCTGCTTCACGCGCCAGATATGCCCGTTGAATTTTCCGTACCAGGTCCAAAGCAAATTCCCGGTTCTCCTCAAAGTAATAAGATAACTTCTCATTGAGAAGACTTTCGACCGCCGTTTTCGCTTCTACGGTCCCCAGTTTCCCCTTGGTCTGACCTTCAAACTGTAAAAGATTCTCAGGTATACCCACAGAAATAATGGAAGTACATCCTTCACGGATGTCCGCACCTTCAAAATTCTTATCCTTCTCTTTTAAAAGATTGTTCTTTCTTGCAAACTCATTGACCGCCTTGGTCAACGCCGTTTTAAACCCGACTTCATGTGCTCCGCCATCTTTGGTCCGAACCAGATTGACAAAAGAATAGGTCTCTTCCGAGTATGAATCCGTAAACTGGATCGCACAGGCAACATCAATTTCATTCACCCGACCCTCAATGATGATCGGTTTGTTCATTGTCACCCGGTCTTCATTGATATACTGCATAAAAGCCAACAGACCCTTCTGATACATAAAGGTTTCTGTTTTATTGGTCCGTTCATCGATGACGACAAACGTGATTCCATTCAGTAAAAAAGCACTCTCCCGGCATCGCTCAATGATCCAGTCCAAGTGAAGTTCAGTGGAAGGAAACACTTTCTTATCCGGTTTAAACCGCACGATGCTTCCGGTTTTGTTTGTCTTTCCGATTTCTTTGAGCGGATACAGTTTGCTTCCGCCCTTTTCAAATCGCTTTGAAACGATTTTTCCGTGATTGCTCACCGTGACTTCCAACCATTCCGACAAGGCATTGACGACCGAAGCACCAACCCCATGCAATCCGCCGGCTGTTTTATAACCGCCTTGAGAAGTAAATTTCCCGCCGGCATGAAGTACGCGAAAAATCACATCAAGCGTGTTGACCCCGGATTCATGCATGCCTGTGGGCATACCTCTTCCCTCATCTTCAATACGGATGACGTCATCCTTTTCGATGGCGACGACGATTTTTTTACCAAAACCGTTGAGCGCTTCATCGATGGCATTATCCAATATTTCCCACACCAAATGATGAAGGCCGCGTGCATCGGTCGAACCGATGTACATTCCCGGACGTTTCCGTACGGCTTC
>JANJWY010000007.1 GCA_024709285.1 Erysipelotrichaceae bacterium | reverse complement strand
GATAAAGAAAAAGCGATGATCAAGGACTGATTGGAAAGGGGAGAATATGTTTCAAAACGGTTGGACTCAGTTTCTGAAAGATGAATTTGAGAAACCTTACTTCAAGGAACTCTCAGCTTTTCTGACGAAAGAATACAGTACTAAGACTATTTATCCGAAGAAAGAGGATGTGTTTTCATGTTTCGGATATACCGATGTTGATGTTTTAAAAGTGGTCATTCTCGGACAAGACCCCTACCATCAGCCCCATCAGGCGCATGGCATGTGCTTTTCCGTAAAACCCAATACACCGTTTCCGCCCAGTCTTCAGAATATTTTCAAAGAATACAGCAACGATTTAAACTTACCATATCCCGAAACGGGCTATCTGGTCCCGTGGGCACGGGAGGGTGTATTGCTTTTAAATGCTGTGCTTACGGTAGAAGAGGGAAAACCCAATTCTCATCAGAACAAAGGGTGGGAAATATTTACGGATGAAGTGCTTAAGCGGTGCAATCAACACCCCCTTCCGGTAGTTTTTATACTTTGGGGAAGAAATGCTCAGATGAAAGAACAACTAATCACTAATCATCGACATTTGATCATCAAAGCTCCGCATCCATCGCCTTTGTCGGCGTATCATGGATTCTTCGGTTCTCGTCCGTTTAGTAAAGCCAATGATTTTTTAGTTAAGCATGATCGATCGCCGGTGAACTGGCGTTTATAGGAGGCTTATGTTTTACGATATTGAATCCGCACTGTCGGCGATTTCTAAAAGGACATCGTCCAATACGTTTGCGCTCAAACAGTTTTCCCAATTGATGGAGGATTTAGGGAATCCTCAGTATCAGTTGAACTGTCTGCACATTGCCGGTACCAATGGTAAGGGCAGTACAGCCAATTATCTGCGAAGCGTTTTGGAAACGGCCGGTTATAAGACCGGACTTTTCACTTCTCCGCATTTGATGGTGCATAACGATCGTTTCCGAATCAATAATGTGTTTATTTCTGATGAAGATTTACTGATGTACATTAATCGAACGATTCCTTATTGGGATAAATATTCACTGACCATGTTTGAAATCGATATGCTGATGGCCATTTGGTACTTTTTGGATCAGCAGGTCGAGTGGGTGGTGTTTGAGGTCGGTTTGGGCGGACGATTGGATGCGACCAATGTCATATTTGGCAGGGTATGTGTGATTACCAATATCGGGTTTGATCATATGGAATTCTTGGGAGATACCTTGGGAAAAATTGCGTTTGAGAAAGCCGGGATCATAAAGCCGGGGTCGGTGGTGTTTACGGGGGTGGAAGGCGATGAACCGCTTTCGGTTATCTCACAAGTGAGTCGTGACAGGGGCTGTCCGTTGACCGTCATAGAAACGAATATCGCATCAACACTGGTTGGTTGGAAGCAGAGTTATGAATATAAAGGATTGACTGTCGAATTGAAGTCGGTGGCGAAATATCAGGTGAAAAACAGTGCATTGGCCATTGAGGTGCTGTTGTTTATGCGCGATCGTGCTTGGATCTCACTTTCGGATGAGCAGCTGTTGAAGGGTATTTGGGATGCAAACTGGCTGGGCAGATTTGAAGTGTTAAGTGAGCATCCGTTAATCATTATTGACGGTGCGCACAATGAGCATGGGATCAAAGCGCTGACTCAGTCACTGTCATCACTGCCACGGCCATTGATTACGATATTTTCGGCATTGAAGGATAAAGAAACGGATAAAATGTTGAGCATGTTGGTGGATGTTTCGGATGATGTCATCGTCTGTGAGTTTGATTTTTACCGGGCTCAAAAAGCGGAAATTCTGGGGAAGGGTTTTAATGTGACGGTGATTCCTGAATTTCCGTTGGCTTATCAGGAAGGATTGTTGCGTAGCCGTGGGGGTACATTGCTGATTACCGGTTCGCTCTACTTTATCTCCGTGGTGCGAGCGTGTATAATGAATAGGTAAAGGAAGGGATATCGATGGCACTTACTTATCAAATCATTGCTGTTGCGGCAATCATCATCATCGGATTCTTTGTTTTCAGAATGGACAAGTTGCATGTGACGGGTGAGAAGCTTGCGATCATTGCGATGTTCATCGCACTTTCAGTGGCGTTGCAGTTTTTCTCGCTGATGATTCCGTTGTTTGGCTTTCCGTCGATGCGCATCGGCTTCTCTCAATTGCCGTTGATGGTCATCGGCGTATTGTTTGGGCCTTCATGGGCATTTCTCAGCGGTATTGTTCAGGATTTCTTGGGATTGATCGTAACTCCGACCGGTTTTCCGTTTTTCGGGTTTACATTGAATAAAATCATCATTGGACTGATTCCGGCATTATTGTTCTCAAAGAAGATCAAATGGACGCCAAAAGTGGCATATATCGTTTCTCAGGGAATTTTGCTCAGCTTTCTTTTGGGAGCGTTGGCTTATCTATGGTTGACACCGTCCATCGTTACCAATGGAGAAGTCATTGAAATCACGATGACGATCAAGTTGGTTTTCTCAACGGGAAGCGTTCTGTTAATTGGGGCGATGATGTTCTTCTTAAAACTGTTGACTGAGAAATATAAGAAATATGAAAATGACTTTTCTATCAGTATCTGGGCGATGAGTGTCGTATTGGTTGAGGTCATCGTTCAGTTGATGTTGACTCCGCTTTGGCTGGCGATCATGTATGATATTCCGATTTGGATCAGCTTTTTACTTCGCGTGGTCAAGGCGACGATCATGGTACCGTTGACGATCATTATCGGGTATGGTATTTTGATTTTGATGAGCCGCTTGCGATTGTTTAACCGAAAGGCGTAATGCCTTTTTCTTTTAGGGAGGAAAACCATGATTCCATTTGAACATCATTCGACGAAATTCACATCACATCGCAATCTGGTATTAGCGAAAAAAGGTATGGTCGCGACCGGAAGTAGCTTGGCATCTTCCGCTGGACTGGAGATTTTGCGTATGGGCGGAAATGCGGTGGATGCGGCAATCGCAACGGCTGCGGCGTTGACGGTGGTTGAGCCCACGGCCAATGGATTGGGTGGCGATTGTTTTGCGATTGTCTGGATGAATAAGAAAATTTTTGGTTTGAATGCGAGCGGATATTCTCCATCGAATCTGACATTACACAATATCCGAGAAAAACATGGGGATATTGAAAAAATGCCCTTGTTTGACTGGACACCGGTGATGGTTCCTGGGGTAATCAAGGGTTGGGAAGCATTGAATAAGAAATTCGGCAAGTTGTCGTTAAGCGAATGTCTTCAACCGGCCATCCGTTATGCTATGGAAGGTTATCCCGTGGGATCGACCTTGGCCTTGGGATGGCGAGCTTCCGTAGTCCGATATTTAGAAAAAGAGGAAAACCATCCGCGTTTTGACGGGTGGAAGGATACGTTTTTAATCGATGGAAAGGCTCCGCAGTTTGGGGATATCGTCAAGTTACCTGATCATGCAAAAACTCTACAGTCAATCGCAAAGTTTGGTTCCGATATTTTTTATAAAGGCGAGATTGCGGATCGCATCGTAGAGGAAAGTAAGAAGTATGCAGGTTTCTTTGAAAAGTCTGATCTTGAAGATTATGATGTTGAATGGGTTGAACCGATATCCGCCGATTATCGCGGATACACTGTCTTGGAACTTCCGGCCAACACGCAAGGATCCATCACACTGATGGCACTCAACATCTTAAAGC
>JANJWY010000219.1 GCA_024709285.1 Erysipelotrichaceae bacterium | reverse complement strand
GACCAATTCTGCCAAACGGACAGCCACCGGAGCCATATTGTTCTTAGCCATATCGGCTGCTTTTTGCACCGGATCCTTATGGTCGACCTTCCCTAAATGCGACATCAAAATCACTTTTGCGCCATGCTCAACCAAATAATTGATGGTCGGCAGGGCTTGTACGATGCGGTTGTCATCTTTGATTTTGCCTTCCTTGATCGGAACGTTAAAATCGACACGGACAATCACCTTTTTACCTTTTACATCAAGATCGCGTACGGTCATTTTTGCCATATTCTAATCCTCCTTTAACCACATGAATTATAGCATTTTATCGTTTGGGTATCAACGAAAAACCAATATAATGTGCAACTATTCACAAATTAAGCGCTTACATTTTTCAAGAAAAAAGGGCATTTAAAGCCCTATTTCAAACAATCCGAATAGACTTTTGCATATTCGTCCGCCGACTTCTGCCAACTGACATCTTTGCTCATCGCATTGATCATCAACTGCTTAAATCCTTTGGACTTCTGATAGAAAGCAAAGGTAGCAATGCGCAGCACATGATACAAATCGTCGCTGTTAAACTGCGCAAAACTGAAACCTGTTCCTTCAAATGTTTCCAGGTTGGCCGGCGTTACGGTATCCTTAAGACCACCGGTCTCACGGACCAGCGGCAATGTGCCATAGCGCATCGCAATCAGCTGACTGATGCCGCACGGCTCAAACAGTGATGGCATCAACAGTAAATCCGCCCCGGCATACATGCGATGGGCCAACTCTTCGTTGTATCCGCTGTAAAACACCATGCGCTGACGATATTTTTCTTCCATAAACTTCAGCTGCGATTCCATGTGATGTTCACCGGAACCCAACACCATTAACTGTAAATCCAATCCCATAATATCAGCCATACGTTCAATGATCAAATGAACGCCTTTTTGCCAGGTCAAGCGTGAGACCATCGCAACCACAAATACGTCCTTCGCTTCGCGCAGTCCCATTTCCCGTTGAATAGCCAATTTATTCTTAACTTTTCCGGCAATTTTCTTCGCACTGTACTTCTCAGTCAAAGCCGGATCGGATTGCGGATCCCAGGCATCCACATCGATGCCGTTGACAATCCCTACTAAATCCGGCTTTCTGAAACGCAACACTTCTTCCATTTTCTCACCAAATTGGGGAGTCAGTATTTCCTGTGCGTAGCTTGGCGATACAGTCGTAATCTTATTTGCATATAGAATACCGGCCTTCATAAAGCTGATACCATCATTGAAATGCAATGTGCCGTCATACAAAAGTGCCATCGGCAATCCCAGACAGCTCTGAAGCATATCGCCATGGAAGTTGCCTTGGTAAGCCAGATTATGAATCGTATATACATGCTTGATTTTCTTATAGCGTTCATCATGACCGTAATACTGATTGCACAATACCGGAATCATACCGGTATGCCAGTCATGCGAATGAACGACATCCGGGAAGTAATCCAAAAAGCCAAAGGACATCAAGACAGCATGGGAGAAATAGGCGAAACGTTCCCCATCATCCGGATAACCATACAGTCCTTCACGCTCAAAATAGCCGGCATGCTCGACAAAGTTAAAAGTCACCCCCTGATGAACATATTCGAAAATCGTAGCGTAGGTATGAATGTTGCCGACGTGGATTTGAAATCCGGTCTTACGCTCCATTTTGTCGCGAAACTTCAGTGCTACCTTCTGATACATCGGCAAGAATACCCGAACCTCATACCCTTTTTTAAGAAGTTCTTGAGGAAGCGAACCGACCACATCTGCCAGTCCGCCGCTCTTAATAAACGGCAAGCTTTCCGATGCTACAAAGCATATTCTTGTCATAGTACGTCCTCCTTATATCCGATCGCGTCGTTTTACATAGATCGGCTGTCTGAATTCACCCTTCAATTCCTTAACTTCCAAAACCTTCGAATTTTTATCCACGATGACATATTCCAAATGGCTGTCATTACCTACGATGACTCCCGGCAGTAAAATTGAATTGATAACCACGGCTCCCGGTTTGATGACAACGCCACGCCCGATGACACTGTTGATGACAGTTCCCTCGATTTTGCATCCGTTGGAAATCGATGATCCGACGACCACCGCGTTTTCACCGTAATGTGTCGGAGGAGAATCCGAGGTGCGCGTCATGATCGGCCACATCGGATCAAACAATTGTTTCGCATTGGCATAATTGGTCAATTCCAAATTAGCCCGTTGATATTCAGCCAAGTTGTTGATTGGATAAACCAACCCTCGAACCATAAATCCCTTCACTACAAAACGGTCATAATTGTCGCGGATGATATCTTTGAGCCAGTACACCGAACTGGTCTTATGTGCCAGTCCGATCAACTCAAGAAACAGCTCACGACTCATCACATAAGCTTCCAACGAGATATTCCGGCTTTTGCTTTTGCCAAGATTGATCTCTGAAGCAATGACCCGTTTTTCTTTATCCAGAGACAGAGCGGTACATCCGATAAACGATTCCTTCGCCATTTCGGTCGGTTTATAAACGATCGTGATATCCGCTTTGTTCACTTTGTGTGATGCCAACACGGTGGAGAAGTCAATGGTATATACCATATAGCTCGGAGCGATGATGACATATTTCGCCTTCGCTTCTTCGATAAACTGAATATTTGAGTTAAACGCATTGATATCCGTATTATAAATTTCCGACTGAACCGGTTCTTCACCGTGCATGATGCGCAACTTGCCCTGTTTGGAATTAATGTTGTAATGACGGCCGGTACCGACATGTTCGTATACCGAGCGCGGCTTGTTTTTGACATAGACCTGAACATTGGAAATGCCTGAGTTGGTAAAGTTCGACATGACAAAGTCAATCAGACGATAACGTCCCATAAAGGTCAGAGACGGTACCGGCCGGTAATTAACCAAACCCGTGACATCGACCGTAGCATCTTCAAAATTAATGATTCCAAGTACTTGATTCATATGTGCTTCCTCCCCTAGCGATTCTTCGCCACAAGCTCAATAAGCTCACTGTGAGCATCACCGACCACGGCGTTTTCTCTGATTTCAATATCCTCTGCTACGATGCATCGCTGAACGATCGCCCCTTTACGAATGATTGAGTTAGGCATGATGACCGCATCTTTGACCACGGCACCCTCCTCAACGACGACATTGGTAAACAATACGGAGTTAATGATCGTACCGTCGATGACGCACCCTTGATTGATGATACTGCGCTTAACGGAAGCATGTTCCTGAATGAACTGTGGAGGAGCCGCGACGTCTTCGGTATAGATGCGCCACGAAGGATCCATGATGTCCAGGGTATTGGACTCATCGAGTAAGTCCATGTTGGACTCCCATAAGCTGTCGATGGTACCGACATCTTTCCAATATCCCTTAAACCGCCAGGCAAATAACCGCTTACCCGATTCTAACATGCCCGGAATGATATTCTTCCCAAAGTCATGCGCCGAATCTTTCTCTTTAAGATCATCCAACAAGGCCCGACGCAACAGTTTCCACGAGAAAATATAGATTCCCATCGAGGCCAGATTGCTCTTGGGCTGTTTCGGTTTTTCCTCAAATTCATAGATGCGGTCTTCCGCATCGACATTCATAATCCCAAAGCGTGAAGCTTCCTTCAGTGTTACTTCCAAAACAGCGATCGTCACATCGGCCTTCTTCGCCTTATGCTCCGCCAACATTTGGGAGTAGTCCATTTTATAAATGTGATCCCCGGAGAGAATCAATACGTATTCCGGGTTATATTGATCAATAAAATCAATGTTCTGTGTGATCGCATCCGCCGTTCCGCGATACATCCCAAAGCCATCCGACTTTTCCCGCGGCGGTAATACGAAAATTCCGCTGTCTTTGGCATCCAATCCCCAGCGTTGATCTTGGGCTACGTATGAGTTAAGCAATACGGATTCATACTGAGTCAATACTCCCACTACATTGACGCCGGAATTGGCACAATTGCTTAACGGAAAGTCGATGATGCGGTATTTCCCACCGAAAAAAACCGCCGGTTTTGCTACCTTCGTCGTTAATTCTTCCAACCTCGTTCCGCGTCCCCCAGCCAAAATCATTCCTAACATTTGGTTTTGTCGCATAGCGATTCTCCTCCTATGATGATGTGTTTGTCTTCTTACTTTCATTATAACTGTTAAACGGTTGAGATAAAAGGCAACAAAATCAAAAAAGGCACGAATGTGCCTTTAATACCCTAATAACAAGCAATATTACTGTCTGTACGAGACTCACATCCCCCTATCAACGTACCATTATTAAGCCTCAGGATGACCTGTCCGCGTCCAAAGGAGCCGACCTGTTTTGACACTTCTACCTCATGTCCGCGACGAATCAATTGTTTCATCAGCTTCCGATCAAAACTCTCCTCCACCCATATCTTCTTACCCTCAATCCACTGCCAGCGCGGTACATCCAAGGCTGCTTGTGGATTCAAGTGAAAGTCAATCATGTGAGATAGAACTTGAACGTGGGCTTGCGGTTGCATAAACCCACCCATGATTCCAAAGGGTCCGATGGCGCCGCCATCTTTCATCAAAAATCCGGGAATGATCGTATGTAACGTCTTCTTTCTAGGAGCAACGACATTGATATGATTCTCATTCAGTGAAAACTGTGCACCCCGATTGTTCATGGCAATCCCAGTACCCGGAATGACCATCCCACTGCCAAACCCGGTATAGTTGCTTTGAATGAATGAGACCATATTTCCCTCATTATCCGCGGTTGCTAGATATACGGTGCCTGAGCTGTGAGGAGTCAAAGGTGTATAAATCTGAGCTTTTTTCTTCAGTTGTTTGGCTCGGATAATTCCGTATTCATCACTCAACAAATAATCAATATCTGTGATCCTTGGATCACTGATATGTTCCAACCCATCCGCAAATGCCATTTTAGTTGATTCTATTTGCTTATGTATCGTGTCAATGCTTTGGTGATTGTCCAGATTGAATCGCTTTAAGATGTTGAGTGCCATCAGTGTGATGGATCCTTGCGTGTTGGCCGGAAGTTCCAAGACAGTGTATCCGCGATAATCGGCGGATATCGGTTCAACCCATTCAACATCATAATCTTCAAGATCAGACTTTTCAAAGA
>JANJWY010000192.1 GCA_024709285.1 Erysipelotrichaceae bacterium | reverse complement strand
GAATTTATGCCTTTCTATGTTTTCGTGTTAATCATTAGTATTTCCGTATACCTTGTCAGTCGATTTATAATGTTTGCCGTTAAGAGCGTGCTAACAAGAATCTACAAATAATTGGTAATCGAAAACTGTCTTGTGCATAAGACAAAAATCAGCACTTTTGTCTTACTTATAAGAATATTGAAAAACTGAAAGGGGATTTGATATGAAAAGAGAAAATTTACCAAGAAGTAACAGAAGAGTTCTGTACTTAAGCGTTTTGTTATCCATGTTGCTTTTTGCATTGATATGGGGAACAATGACATTTGTGAATTTCGAAAATTTATTTGCTGGAGACTTACAGAAAATTGTTGTGACAGACAGCTCTACGGGAAAAACAATAACCATAGACAATCCTGAATCAATGAAGAAAGTGAGTTCTGTATTTTTCCCAAAGATAGGTTCAGGTTTAACTACGGCTGAGGGCACGGATATTTTGATTACTTTCAGTTATGAGCGCAAAGAAATCCAGTATAATTTGTTTGTTAGAAAAATTGACTACACTGATTTCTATAAGTATTCCTCAGTTGATAAACCAATGTCTTATAATTTCAGTAAAAACGATAGTAAAATACTGGAAGAAGTAATTAAATTTGCTCCTTGATCACGCAAGCTGATTAAAAAACCGAAATTTCCGATATGCGAGTTGCGTACAGAATCGTGTGTGAAAGTTCGCTAAACCCTTTAAATTCTCTTAAACTTGTGATAAACTTTGTGCATGTTACGGAGGGAAGCTATGAATCGGATTTTCGGCTCAACCAAATCGAAGTAACAAATCTGGCATTGGCATAGGTCGTTTACGCACCTATGTTTTTTGTTTCATCTGACGTATCGTTTTGTATATCTGTGGAAATATGGTCCGCAAGTCTCTACCTCCTTACCTTAAACAAGGAGACTACAAAACAAACATAGGCTTTTTTAGCTATTTTTGTTTTTCACAGAGACACCGCGGCCGGTGTCTTTTTCATTGAAAGGAGCAACCTATGGAAAACATTAAAATATCTGTCGTCATGGGATCGTCCAGTGATTATGCTACGGTCAAAGAAACGACCGCACTGCTAGAAAAGTTTGGGGTCAGCTTTGAGAAGAAAGTCGTCAGTGCTCATCGCACGCCGGAAGATATGGTCGACTTTGCGAAAAACGCGAAAGGTAGTGGTATAGAAGTTATCATCGCGGCGGCGGGCGGAGCAGCGCATCTGCCCGGCATGATCGCTTCATTAACAACCATTCCGGTCATCGGAATTCCGATTGAAAGCAAGACGTTAAAGGGAATCGATTCTTTACTGTCCATCGTTCAGATGCCGGCCGGAATCCCGGTTTTGACCGTTGCGATCGGTGTGGCCGGAGCGAAGAATGCGGCATTAGCGGCGATTGCGATGTTGGCGGTCCATGATGAACAACTTGCATTGGCTTTGCAAGAGTATCGCAATGAAATGGCGGATGCTGTTCGAGGGAGTGAACTGATATGAGTACCATCGGAATCTTAGGCGGAGGACAATTGGGCATGATGATGGCCCAAGCCGCAAAGAAACTAGGACATCGCATTGTCGTGCTCGATCCGGACGATCAATGTCCGTGTATCAGAGTTGCGGATGAGTTTATCTGTGCGAAATACAATGATGAGAAAGCGCTAAAAGATATGGCTTCTATGTGCGATGTGATGACGTATGAGTTTGAAAATGCGGATGCGATGCTTGTCGAGCAATTCGCTGATAAATTCCCTCAGGGAAGTGAAGCACTGACCATCTCTTCGCATCGTTATAAAGAAAAGAAATTCGCGAAGAAACTTGGATTAAGAACTCCCAACTTCTTTAAAATCAAAAGCGAAGCCGATTTGTATCAAATCGTCAGTTTTCCGACGCTGATCAAGACCTGCCGGTTTGGTTATGACGGAAAAGGTCAGTGGCTGATCCGGGATGTTGAAGATCTCAATGAAATCAAACTGGAGTTCCCAGGAGAATATATCGCGGAAGATTTTATCAGTTATGATCGTGAAATATCGGTAGTCGTGGCCCGTTTCGTGGACGGGATCGTGGCTTATCCGCCTTTTGAAAATGTGCATGATAAGGGGATACTGAGACAGACCACATATCCAAGTTCGATCAGTGAGGATGTTGCGCGAGTGGCGGTCGATGCCGCTATTGCGATTGTGAAAGAGCTCAACTACTTCGGAGTACTCGCCGTTGAAATGTTTGTATCTGAGGGTGAAGTGATTTTCAATGAGTTTGCGCCACGACCGCATAACAGTGCCCATCTGACCATTGAATGCGCTGATTTCAGTCAGTTTGACCTGCATATTGCCGCAATCACCCATCAGAAGAAAATTGAACCCCAAATGCTCAAACCGGGCGTTATGTTCAATATCTTAGGACAGCATGTGGCCGAGGTTTTCAGTAAGCACGCCGCCCAGCCGGATGAACATGCCTATATTCACTGGTACGGCAAGAAGGAGAACCGTTTTAATCGCAAGATGGGACATGTAACCATTGCTGAGGAAGATAAAAATAAACTGAACGAATTGGTATTGCGTTGGAGGATGTCAAAATGAAGTTTCGTCTGTTTGTACAAAAAAGAAATGATATCGACTCACATTCCGCTTCGCTTAGCGACAGTGTCCGTCAACAGCTAATGATCGATGCTCAAGTTACCGTATTTAACGGATATGACATCGACGATCTTGATGAAAGCTATTGGGATGTTGCGATCTCACGGGTGTTCAGCGAACCGATGACGGACATGGTCTACTTAAGACTGCCCAAGGTAGTAGGTACGGTTATTGTCAGGGAACCTTTGCCAGGACAATATGACCAGCGGGCAGACAGTGCTCAACAATGCTTACGATTGATCGATGGTGATACGTTGGCTACGGTTAGTACTTTTGAAGTTGCCATGTTTGATACTGAGCTAAGTGATGAAGAATGTTTGTCATTTATCCGATATTGGATCAACCCGATCGAATCACGCCAAAAAGACTTGGATTGCGATGTTGAAATTGAGGAAAAGGTAAGTGATGAAGGGGAGATTCGCGGATTCACAACTTTTAACGATGATCAGTTGAAAGAATTCCTTGTAGATCAACAAGCCGCCATGTCCTTTGAAGATATCAAACTCATTCAACGCTTCTTCTCGGAGAATGAGAACCGAAATCCCACGCGCACCGAATTCAAAGTGCTCGACACCTACTGGTCCGATCATTGTCGTCATACAACCTTTGAGACCGTCCTTGATGAAATCATCATTGAAGATGGACCCTTGAAAGCATCGATTGAACCCATATTGAATGAATATCGGACGTTAAAAAGATTGGCCCATCGGGAAAACCGACCGGACACCCTGATGGAAATCGCCACGATCTATGCGAAAGCACTGAATGATCCGCGGGTTGAGATCAGTGATGAAATCAATGCCTGTTCCGTTAAGATCCATATCGATACAGAAAATGGGGATGAAGAGTGGTTGTTACAGTTTAAAAACGAAACCCACAATCATCCTACGGAAATTGAGCCTTATGGCGGCGCATCCACATGTATCGGCGGTGCCATCCGAGATCCACTGAGCGGACGCGCCTACGTATATCAAGCCATGCGCATCAGCGGC
>JANJWY010000188.1 GCA_024709285.1 Erysipelotrichaceae bacterium | reverse complement strand
CGACAGGCTAGAAGTATTGGTCGCAAGAATCGCTTCCGGCTTACACATATCATCCAACTCTTTAAAAATACTTTTCTTAACAGCCACATTTTCCGTAGCTGCCTCAATAATCAAATCACAGTGAGCAATTCCGCGAATATCCGAACTGGTCGTAATGTTTGCCAGAATCGCATTCATATCGGTTTGCGAAATTTTACCCTTTTCAACACTGCGACTTAAATTTTTCTCAATACCCTTAAGTGACTTTGCGAGCATTTCCGCAGAAATATCTCTAAGAACGACTTCGTGTGCAACGGCCAAGGTCTGAGCAATACCTGAACCCATGACGCCCGAACCGATAACCCCAATTTTCATTATATTTCCCTCTTTTAATTACATATGGCAAATTGCTTTCCGGGAAATCCCGAAAAGCAATTTTGAAGTATATTTGTTTAAGTCCTAGTAAATTCCGAATGATGCCATGATGATAGCAACGATAACCGATGCGATCGGAATCAATGTAGCAACCATGAAGATATCAATATAAGAATCTTTGTGTGTCATAGCGGTAACAGCAAGCAATGTCAAGACAGCACCGTTATGAGGCAATGTGTCCAAACCGCCGGATGAAATCGAAGCAACACGGTGGAAAGCTTCCAACGGAATGCCCGAAGATTCAGACAATGCGACGAAGTTAGCACCTAAAGCTTCCAATGCAATACCCATACCGCCAGAAGCAGAACCGGTAGCACCAGCCAAGATATTGACAGCAACGGATTCAGCGATCAACGGATTGCCTTCGATACCCAAAACGAAATCTTTTAATGTAGCGAAACCAGGAACTGCGCGAACGACAGCACCGAAACCTACAGCAGCCGAAGTGTTGATGATAGCCAATACGGAACCAGCAGCACCAGCATTGATTGTTGAAACAACATTAGGCATACGTTTCCAGAATAATAGAATAGCTAATACGATACCGAATGCTAAGGATTCAATAATACTAAATGGAGCACGTCCAAGCAATTCTGTGAATGTTTCTTTTCCAATGATATTAGCAATATTTAAAGTTAATACAACCACAAGTAATGGCAATAAGGATAATGCCCAGTGAGGAAGTTTTTCATCTTTGTTTTCAACACCTTTTTTATCCGGTTCAACAAAGAATACACCTTTTTTAGCATAGAATTTTTCACGATAAGTCAACCAAGCCATACCGCCCAACAACATAACCAACGCAGCAGCAATACCCATAAACGGAGCAGCTGTCGGAGTTGTGCCGAAGTACTGAATCGGAATCAGGTTTTGAGTTTGAGGTGAGCCCGGAACAGCGGTCATCGTGAATGTAAATGAACCCAAAGCGATTGCGCCAGGAATCAAACGACGAGTGATGTTAGCATCTCTAAACAAAGCCAAAGCGATCGGATAAATAGCGAATACAACAACGAACAATGAGATACCACCGTATGTTAATACGGCACAAGCCAATACAACTGCTGTAATAGCAAGTTTTTTACCGATAAGACTTACTATGAAGTGAGCAACAGCTTTTGCAGCTCCGGTTTCGTCCATGATTTTACCGAAGATAGCACCCAACATGAATACAGGGAACCAAGCTTTGGTGAATCCGACGAAGCCCGTCATATAAGCATCGGTGTAAGCAGGTATCAATTCCAAACCGCCTGTAAATGCAACTACTAATGCTGCGATCGGAGCTACCCAAATGATGGACATTCCTTTATAAGCAAGGAACATAAGAAGTGCTAAACCAAGAAAAATACCCCACATAAAATTGTCCTCCTCTTTCTATGTGTTAGATTTTAATCCCAATCAACTCAGGTTTGAAGATACTTTCATCCATAAGTTTCAGATCTTCGCTGATGATCGGTTTAAAATCCATATGAGCCAGGATGTCCTTCTCTAGGTCGACACCCGGCGCAATTTCAGTCAATACAACGCCTTCTTTGCCTAAAACGAACACGGCACGCTCAGTAATGTACATAACCGGCTGTCCGACTTCGTTAGCAAAGTCGCCACTAAACGTTACTTGTTCGACAGCTTTAACAAACTTCTTGCTTCTGCCTTCGACCAAGATATTCAATTTACCATCTTTGGCTTCAACTTCCAAGCCTCCGGCAGTAAATGTACCCAGGAAGAATACTTTCTTCGCATTTTGGGTAATGTTGATGAATCCACCGGCTCCCGCAATCTTCGGTCCGAACTTACTGACGTTAATGTTACCTTTTTCGTCACATTCGGCAAGACCGAGGTAAGCCAAATCCAAACCGCCGCCATCATAGAAGTCAAATTGATACGGTTGATCAATCAAAGCTTCCAAGTTTGTGGCTGCACCGAAACTCAAACCGCCGGCAGGAATACCGCCGATCGGACCCGGCTCAACCGTCAGAATCATCTCATTGCCTAAACCTTCTTCATTGGCAACACGAGCGACACCTTCCGGCATACCGATACCCAAATTGACGATTGCACTTGGAATAAGTTCCATGGCTGCACGACGGGCGATGATCTTACGGTCATCCAACTCCATCGGCTTAACACTGTTAACAGGTACACGAATCGTACCGGAGTAACTCGGATTGTAATCTTCAGCAAATGTCTGCATGTGATTCTTCATATCCGCAACCTGTACGATAGCTTCTACATAGATTCCAGGAATTTTAACCAGTTTCGGATCAAGTGTACCGGCTTTGACCACTTTTTCAACTTGAACGATAACTTTACCGCCTGAATTCTTACAAGCCTGAGCAATCGACAATACTTCCAGTGAGCCAGCTTCTTTTTCCATGGTCACATTTCCGTTTTCATCCGCATACGTGCCACGCAAGAATGCAAAGTGAATCGGGAAAGTCTTATACATCAAATACTCTTTGCCACGCAGTTCGACTAACTCAACCATATCTTCTTTTGTGATTTCGTTGAGCTTACCACCTTGTAAGCGAGGATCAACAAACGTTTTTAATCCGACACGAGTAATCGTTCCCGGCTTTTTAGCAGCGATATCTCTAAATAAATGCGAGATACAGCCTTGCGGGAAGTTATAAGCTTCAACCTTGTTCTCCAATGCCAGTTTTTGAACTTTAGGCACCAGACCCCAGTGTCCGCCGATAACACGCTTCAATAAACCTTCATGTCCGAAATGATTGAGTCCGCGGGTTTTGCCATCGCCTTGACCTGCAGCATATACCAAGGTCAGGTTTCTCGGCTCTCCAGACTCAACAAAACGTTTTTCGATCGCAATTTCCAATTCTTCCGGAACTGCGTTTCCCACGAAGCCGCCGGTCGCAATCGTACTATTGGAAGTAACTAATTTTACCGCTTCGTCCGCAGTAAGAAATTTTACGGCCATTGTCTTTCTCCCTTTCTTATAATCTCATCCCGCCATTAACACTTAAGTTATGACCGGTAATATAGGAAGCATCGTCAGAAGCTAAGAATAAAGCTGCTTTTGCGATTTCTTCCGGTTGTGCCAAACGTCCCAACATGGTTTGCTTAGCAAATTTATCCAACAAATCTTGAGGAACGGTCTTCAGGATATCTGTCATCGTGTATCCCGGAGAAATTGCATTGACGCGTACTTGCGCACCCTTCATCGCAAATTCCTTAGCCCACGACTTTGTCATGCCGATAACGCCTGCTTTTGTAGCTGCGTAATTGGCCTGACCGATATTTCCGAATTCTCCGACAACCGAAGAAATGTTGATAATAGATCCTTGTCCCTGCTCTTGCATAACCGGACCGACGAAACGTGTCAGATTGAAGACGCCTTTTAAATTGACATCAATAACCAGATTCCACATATCATCTGTCATTTTGCGAGTCAATGCATCGCGGGTAATACCGGCATTATTGACCAAAATGTCAATTTTACCATATTTTTCAACTACATAATTCACTAGCTTTTGGCATCCTTCAACGTCCGTAACGTTTAGAGAATAACCTTCAACACCTTCACAACTGTAAGCCATATCGCCCATATCGGCTGCAACAACTTTTGCACCTTCAGCAGCGAAGAGTTCAGCCATTGCCTGACCCAAACCTCTTGCACCACCGGTAATAACAGCAACTTTATCTTGTAATTTCATGTTTCTCCTTTATTTACGGTTTGATCCGTAATAATTAGCGGCTGACGATCATCGAAATGCCTTGACCGCCCCCGATACACAACGTAGCCAAACCATGCTTCGAATCTCTTTTTACCATTTCGTGAATCAGTGTGACCAAGATACGTGTGCCTGAAGCACCGATCGGATGACCCAAAGCGATGGCTCCGCCATTGACATTGACGATATCCGTATTCAAATTCAGACTGGTAACGACACTTAGCGCTTGAGCAGCGAAAGCCTCATTGGCTTCTACCAAGTCCAAATCTTCAATAGTCAGCTTCGCTTTAGCCAATGCTATGCGAGTAGCCGGAATCGGACCTGTACCCATGATTTGCGGATCTACACCAGCCGAAGCATACGATGTGATTGTAACCAACGGTTTTAGTCCTAATTCATCTGCTTTTTCCTTGCTCATGACGACAACACAAGCCGCTCCGTCATTGATCCCTGAAGATGTAGCTGCAGTGACGAAGCCATCTTTCTTGAAAGCAGGACGCAACTTGGCTAGTGACTCCATGGTCTGACCGGCTTTCGGGTATTCATCGGTATCTACGATTGTGTCTCCTTTTTTCGAAGGAATGATAAACGGTACGATTTCATCTTTGAAACGTCCGTCCGCAATTGCTTTCAGCGCACGGCTTTGACTTTCAACCGCAAACGCATCGAGTTGTTCACGGGTAAATCCATACTCAGTGACAATGTTCTCAGCCGTAATGCCCATATGAACTTTACTGTAAACATCCGTCAACCCATCATAAACCATGGTGTCAACCAATTCTGCATTACCCATGCGGGCACCCCAACGGGCAGAAGGCACGATGTACGGAGCCAAACTCATGTTTTCAGTTCCGCCGGCAACAATGATCTCTGCATCCCCATTGGAAATAGCCTGAGCAGCCAATGCAACGGTCTTTAATCCTGAACCACAAACTTTATTTACTACAAATGACGATTTCTCAATCGGAATCCCTGCATGAATCGAAACTTGTCTAGCTACATTTTGTCCAAGACCCGCTTGCAGCACGTTTCCGAAGATTACTTCGTCGACCATATCCGGTTGGATATTAGCTCTGCTTATAGCTTCCTTGACAACGGCAGTACCCAGTTCAACTGCGGAAACATTCTTAAAACATCCTCCGAATGTTCCGATCGCTGTACGGACGGCGGAGACTATCACTACTTCTCTCATCTTTACCTCCATTAATTTTAAATTCACTTAACCATGTGATAAGTATCACGATGCTAAGCGCTTACATGTTTATATTACTTTATATGTTAAAATATTACTAATACGCATATTTTATATGTTGTATAAGTTCTGCTTATAGTTTATGATAATAAGCACAGAGCAAAGGAGATATTATGGACATCTATCAGCTTCGCTATTTCATCGCTATCGTAGAGTCAGATTTTAATTTATCAATGGCCTCGCGCAAACATCACATATCACAGCCGGCGCTCACTCAGGCTATCAAAAAATTTGAAACTGAGGAAAAAGTCGAGTTATTTACTCGTGCCAACGGCCGTCTGTCCGGTTTGACCAATGTCGGAGAGAGTTTTTATAACAATGCGCTCATCGTAATCGATCATCATGACCGAATGATCAAAGACCTTCGCGACAATTCATCGGTCGTTAAAGGAAAAGTCCGTATCGGTATTCCTCCGTTGATATTAACCGTAATGTTCACCGATTTCCTATCCAATCTTATTATTAAAAATCCCAACATCCGCTTTGAGATCATCGAGGAAGGTGCATTTGAACTCCGCCGACAGCTGATCTTACAGGAAATCGATTTTGCGATATTATTGCAGCCAACCGACCTCAACCCTCAGGTATTCAAAGAGGAGATCATTCTGATCGACCAGCTGACCTGCTTTATGTCGACCCGCCATCCCCTCTCAACAAAATCATCTATCCAATGGACGGACTTACGCCAACGGAAACTTGCTATTTTTACAAACACATTTATGATTCATCATCAGTTGAAGAGAAAGTTTGAAAGTCTGAATATAACACCGGACATTGCTTTGATGTCATCTTCATGGGACTTCCTGTTGGAATCAACCCGCGGCTCCGATTTTATCACCATTCTTCCTTCCCCGGTTAACAAGCATGTGTCATACAGCGATGTAAAAGAGATTCCTTTCGACCCTCCCTTTCCATGGAAAGTCGTATTGGTATATCCCATTAAATCCCGCTACAGCCGGATCGAGAACTATGTGAAGACATCCATGGCATCCTATTTCATTGATAAAAAACCGATTGAATCCATATAAAAAATCCGCTTTCGCGGATATTTTTTTGCTTGGTGCACCAGACGGGACTCGAACCCGTACGGTTGCCCACACGCCCCTCAAGCGTGCGCGTCTGCCAATTTCGCCACTGGTGCACGGGGTTGTTTTTGGCGCGACCGATAGGAATTGAACCTATGACCTAGCGCTTAGGAGGCGCTCGCTCTATCCCCTGAGCTACGGCCGCATCTGGTCGGAACGACGCGATTTGAACGCGCGACCCCTACCACCCCAAGGTAGTGCACTACCAAGCTGTGCTACGTCCCGATGCAAAAAGTATTATACAATATAAAACGACACTTGAAAATACATTTGCGAAACAAATAGGGCTATGATACACTAAATTGGTAAAAGGGGGGATGGTCAAAGCAATACAAAATTGAATCACAAGCGCCAGACAATGTGTGACGAGGAAAGAGGAGTATCGAAATTTTCGGCGGATGCCTCTTCGGCAGCGGATGTCGTCAAACGGGAGTCAAATCAACAACATTACCCGTCAATCCGAATTTGAAAGGATCATAATCAATATGTGTGGAATCGTAGGCTACATCGGTAAAAA
>JANJWY010000146.1 GCA_024709285.1 Erysipelotrichaceae bacterium | reverse complement strand
GCATCCTGAGGATTCGGATATTCAAACAACGGTGTTCCGTCAAATTCAATCAAACCAAAGTAGTCTTTTACAAAGTGAACGGGAACAAAATCAATGATAACACCGATGTCCTGATGGTGGCATTGGTTGATGAACTCCATTAACTGCTTTGGTGTTCCGTAGCGCGATGTTGCGGAGAAATATCCGGTCGCCTGATAACCCCAGGATCCATCAAAGGGATGTTCATTGAGTGGCATCAGCTCAATATGTGTATATCCTTGTTCTTTGACATAAGGGATCAAATCCCGGGCAAGTTCTTCATAGTTCAGCCATTCGACCGCATATTTTTTTCGCCACGATCCCAAATGCACTTCATAAATACTCATAGGTTCTTTCAAATGTTTGGTACGCTTGTTCATCCACATTTTATCGGTCCAACCGAAATTGCGTAAATTCACGACAAGCGATGAGCTTTTTGGTCTCATTTCCGAATAGAATGCAAAAGGATCCGATTTCTCAACCCAATGACCGTGAGCATTTTCAATCTTATACTTATATAGATCCCACTCATTTACGTTGGCTATAAAAATACTCCATACACCTTGAGGAGATATTTTTTTCATAAAGGCATTCGAACCATCCCAATGATTAAAGGTACCGATGACTTGTATACTGCGTGCATTCGGTGCGTATACGGTAAACCGTACGCCGCTTATCCCCTCATAAGCAAAATGTGCCCCGAATACATTGTGTGCATCCAAGCAGTGACCGGCAAAAAAACTGTCGAAAATCGATGTTTTTAACATATTTCTTTCCCCTCCTTTTCTTTATTTTACTCTATTTTGACAATAAAAAAAACACAAGTGTTTAACTTGTGTTTATGGGATGTTATTCGATTGTCTTTTTGATGACCTGGCTGAACAAAGCAAATTTTTCCTTTGTCTCTGTTTCGTTGTCCCCTTTAATACAATAATAAAATTTACATTTCGGTTCAGTTCCGGATGGCCGTACCGCAATCCAGGACCCGTCCGATAGTTTCATTTTCAAAACATCTGAAACCGGGAAGTCCAACAAGAATGAATCTTCGCCCGAAAGAACGATTGACTGTTTATAGTCTTCCCAGGCAATGACCTCATATCCGGCAACTTCTTTCAGCGGAACTGCTCTTAAATTAGCCATGATTTCAGCAATCCGCACACTTCCTTGAGCACCTGCCAAGGTCAGTGATGTCTGGGTTTCCAAGTACGTCCCGTGTCGCAGATACAATTGTTGCAAAACATCAAACAGTGTCTGCCCTTTCGAATGGTAATATTGGGCAGCTTCACAGATGATCAGACATGCCTGAACGGCATCTTTATCTCTGACAAAAGGCTGAATAAGATAGCCATAGCTTTCCTCATATCCGAAAACAAACTGCTTTTCATTGCTCTTCTCATACTTCTCGATTTTCTCACCGATAAACTTGAAACCGGTAAGTGTCTTTTCGACCTCAACTCCATGATGCATCGCTACCGCCTCTCCTAAATCAGAAGTGACGACCGTGTTAAACATGATTGGCTTCGGCGGCATGATACCTTTTTCGTGCATAGAAGAGAAAACATATTCCAGAAGGACAGATCCGGTCTGATTTCCGGTCATCAGTACATATTCCCCTTTATGCTTAACCACCACACCTACACGATCGGCATCCGGATCGGTGCTGATCACGATTTGTGCGTCATGTTTCTTTGCATATTCAATGGCCAAATCATAGGCGGCCGGTTCTTCCGGATTCGGAGTTTTGGTGTTCGGGAATGATGGATCCGGCGAACATTGTTCATTAACTAAAATGACATTATACCCTGCCTTTTTCAATACGATATCCGTGATCGGATAAGCTGTGCCGTGTTGCGGTGTAAATACGACCTCAATATCTTTCTTTAGCTCAGGTCGTAACTGAATCTGAAGAACGCGATCAGCATACTTGACGTCCATATCTTCGCCCAGCCAGTGAATAAGCTTTTCCTGTTGTTCCGACAGCTTTACTTCTATGGATAATTCATCTTCAACTTCTTCCACCGCCCGGATGACCTTTTCGATTTCTTCCGGAATCAGCTGACAGCCGGTAGGATCATAGACTTTATATCCGTTATATTCTTTCGGATTATGCGATGCAGTTATCACGATGCCGCCGATACAGTTAAGCTCTCTAACTGTATAGGACAGTTGCGGTGTCGGACGCAGTCCGGTATATACGAAGCTTTCTATATCGAACATAGCTAAAACCCTGGCGGACTCAATCGCAAATTCTTTGGACATAAAGCGGTTGTCATAAGCAATAGCCACGCCACGCTTATCTGTAGTTTTCGAAAGTTCAACCAAATACTTAGCAAACCCCAGGTTCGCACGACGAATCGTATAAATATTCAAGCGGTTGCTTCCCGGGCCTAACAGCCCACGCATCCCGGCAGTACCAAATTCTACCCGAGTGTAAAAGGCGTCATATCGCTCTTTTTCGCTCATCATTTCCATTTGTTTTTTTGTTTGAGGATCGATTGCCGAATGATTATACCAATGGTCAAATCGTTGTGTTGTCATCATGGTTCTCCTTTAAATTATAATAAAAAGAAGATATTAAATCTTCTATTTCATCTTCAGCTGGTGAAGTATTAGGCAATAACTTTTTGGGTACGGAGCACTTCTTCGATTGTGTGGATTGCGACTTCTTCATCATCGCCTTCACAAGTGATGGTGATTTCAGATTGAGTCGGAATACCCAAAGACATAACGCCCATAATCGATTTCATGTTTACAGAGCGGCCTTTAAAGGAAACTTTCACTTCACATTTAAATTTGCTTGCAGCATTTACGGCAACGGTAGCCGGACGGGCATGTAGTCCAACGGGATCTACAACTAAGACTGTAATTTGTTTCATATTAAACCTCCCGATTATTTTCTTACTTCATTTTACTTTATTTTGAAACCATTGACAATATAAAGCAGTAATTATGTCGGAATTACACAGTTCTGGTAACTTTCTTTAATCTGAAAACTTCATTTTTTCACAAGAATTGTCAAGATGATTGTATTAATTGAGAAATTGAAATAAAATAGAACAAAGGAGATTAATCATGTTTCAAATCAAGAAAAAATTTGCATTACCTGTGGGGGGAGCTTTCTTCGTTTTAACCTTTGCCCTTTTTTATATCGGCGTCGCATTGATCTTACAGAATCCCTTGGTTCTTGAGAATTATTTGGCCTTTGCTTTGTTCTCATTGCTCGTTGGAATCATTTCTGCTTGTTTTGTTTTCTTTAATTTATCCATTGGCTTTATTATTTTTACCCTCGGCTATGTCATAGGTTTTGGTTCTATGTTTTATGCCTTCTATGACGGCATGACCGGATGGGGCGATTTGATCGGTCTGATTCAAATGATGTTTATATTGGGCATCGGACTGGCCGTGGCTGTCGTCGTAGAAATCGTACTGCTGATCATCAAAAAAGTCAAAAAAGCGTAACGTCTGAAATCAGACGTTTTTCATTGGCTGACATTGAGGGCAGAAATAAATGCTGCCTCCCATATAATTCTCTTTAACGATAGTCCCCGAGCAGTTTCTGCACGGGTTTTTTAATTGTGCACTTGTCATAAGCACTTCATAACCCCCCGGCAATCCAAACAAATCTTTCTCATTGTTCCGCCCACCCAACGCAACCATTTCCCTGATCCCAGAAACAAGTTTCTCATATAGCAATCGCAGCTTGGTTTCATCGCAATCCTTGATTTTCGTCTTGGGATGCAGTCCGGCCTTAAAGAGCACATCCTGAATCACACCATTTCCAATTCCGGGAAAGCGCTGTTCGGTTGCCAGAAAAGCCTTCAATGACAACTTCTCGTTGGCTTTCGTCATAAAATACTCAAAAGTAAACTGTGGCGAAAAGCAGTCGATCGCATCGAGTGACGCTTGCATATAAACGGTCGGTACAATCCCTTTTTTTGTCACATACAAACCGCCATACATAGCCACCGTTGCCATCAGGCAGCTTTGATCCGTGAATCTTATCAGCAACTGATGATTACTATGATCGACACCGGCATCAGAATATCGCAAAATCACTCCATCATGAAAGATGACCTGCGCCTCATCGAAATACAAACATACATATCCGGCAATGTTGACACTGTACGAAAAGACTTTTCCGTATAGAAGCTGGTGATAGTCTTTGCCTTCATTTACATACCACGCAAATTTATGCGGTTCCGAATTGACCATTACACTTTCGACTGTTTTTCCTCGCAGTGCTTCATTACACTGCCTTGCTAAAACGATTGCTTCCGGTAGCTCTATCATAGGATCACCTCAAAAAAAGCATAAACGTGCAAAAAAGAAGTGTCAATAAAAGGAAGCATTGCTTCCTGATTACTTATGATAAGGTTCTGCGTAACACTCCTATGTTAGGTTTTTTAATTGATTGACATCACTTCAATTTAAAATACTGCAATATCTCCATAACTGGTTTATCAGATCGATCCAACTAATCCTCTGTCTTTATCAGTACTTTCCCTAAAAATAAACCACTGG